>NZ_CP021406.1 GCF_002504165.1 Pacificitalea manganoxidans | reverse complement strand
TCCCTAAGTTAAACCGGATGCACGGCAGATCGCCGTTCAATAATGCCTGCCTTGCGCTGGCCGTATATTCGGAACCGCTTGATCAAGTCGTCCCGAAGGTGCTCCGGATCGACTACGTCTTCCACGGCAAAGGTGTCGGCGGCCGCGCGATAGACGTCGATGTCCTGCGCGTATTCATCGCGTTTCGAGGAGACATAGGCGGCCCGCTCTTCTTCAGGTAGCTCCATGATCTTATTGAAGTGGATCGCATTCACGGCCGCCTCTGGTCCGACAAGCGCAGGAAGCGCTGTCGGCAAGGCCAACATCGCATCAGGGTGTGTCGGGGCACCAGACATGGCGAGGTATCCACCGCCATAGGCCTTGCGCACCAGCACACAGATCCGCGGCACAGTGGATTCACAAACCGCCGACAAGAGCTTTGCCCCGTGCCGGATGATACCCGCCTTTTCAACCGCCGTGCCGATCATATAGCCACTGATATCCTGCAGGAACAGCAGCGGGATGTTGAAGGCATTGCACATCCAGATGAAGCGTGCCGCCTTATCTGAGGTATCGTTGAACAACACCCCGCCCTTATGTTTGGAGTTGTTCGCGATGATCCCGACCGGGGCGCCGCCCAACCGCGCCAGCCCTGTCGTGATTTCCTTGGCAAAATTCGCTTTCACCTCATAAAAACTGTCTGCGTCCACCAACCCGTCGATCAAGTCGTGAACATCGTATGGCACATTCTGGTTTTCGGGCACGACGCTGCCGATTGGCTTAGCGTCCGTCGAGGGCGGTACAGCTTTGACAACAGGCGGCTTTTCGGCCCAGTTCTTGGGCAGGAAGGCGACGTAGTCGCGGGCGCTGGCAATTGCTTCCGCATCATCTTTGACCAGAACGTCCCCCAGACCAGACACGTTGCAGTGCAAACGCGCGCCTCCCATCTGTTCGTCTGTCACGTCCTCAAAGATCGTCATCTTGGCCATCCGAGGCGAGCCCAGATAAGCTGAAGCCTGCTTGTCCACCATGATAACCAGATCGGCCAGGCCAGGTACATAGGCAGCACCCGCAGGCGACGGGCCGAACAAAACACAGACCTGCGGTATGACCCCGGAGGCCTGCACCATGTTATACCAGATATTGCCCCAGCCATTGCGGCCCAGAAACAGCTGCTTCTGTTCGTCGATCCGTGCGCCGGCGGAATCCACCAGATAGATGATCGGCAGGCCCGCATCCTTGGCCAGGTCCTGCATCCGATTGAATTTCAGCAGCGACTTGTGGCCCCAAGTGCCCGCCTTGACCGTGGCGTCGTTGGCAATGACCGCCGTGTCCTGTCCGTTTACCTTGCCGATGCAGGTGATAATTCCGTCCCCCGGCAGTCCAACCTCGGACGCCGCCAACAGCCCGTCCTCGAAATCGAACCCATCGTCGAACAACAGTTCCAACCTTTGTCGAACCAGCAGCTTGCCGGCCGCAACATGACGATCACGCGACTTCCCGAGGCCACCTGCCAGCGCTGTCTCGCGCTTTTGGCGCAACACTTCCCGTTTGCTTTCTTCCGTCATGGCTTCGCGTCCTCTTGATTTCTGCTGGCCGAACAAACAAACGGCCAATCGTTAGTAGGAGACCTAATGTCCAAAGGTCAACACGTTAAACTGGAACCTAACTAAGCGGCAGGAAACGCCCTTGCTAACTCCCTTAGAATCACAGTATATATTTACGAACGTTTGTTTGTAAAGCGAGATGAGATAATGAAGCGTGAAGCCATCGAAACCCGCATCGACGCGCGCGGCGTCGCCTACCTGACCCTTGCCCGGCCCGAGGTCAAAAACGCCATGAACGGCACAATGTATGACGAAGCCCGCGCTGCCCTGAAGACATTCGCGGCTGACGAAAAGGTGCGCGTATTGGTGCTGTCAGGTCTCGGCGACGTGTTTTGTGCAGGCGGTGATTTCAAATATCAGCAAAGCCAGAATGGCCGCCCGCGTATGGAACGCATCAAAGAGGCGCAGAAGCTGGCCCTTTGGTTGCATGAACTTGATATCTTTCCAAAGCTGACCATCGGCCGGATCAACGGGTCCGCTTATGCGGGCGGCATCGGGCTGATGTCGACCTGCGATATTGCGATCGGGCTGGCGGATGCCAAATTCTCTATCACCGAGGCACGGATCGGAATGATTCCGGGGATGATCTCTCCCTATGTGGTGAAGCGGATCGGAGAAGCGAATGCGCGGCGGCTGTTTCTGAACGCCACCCCCTTTGACGGACGCGATGCATTGGGCTTTGGTCTGCTCAGCGTCGTGGCAGAGGCCGATGACCTCGACAATCTTGTTGAGCGTGAGATCGACCTTGGTCTGCGCTGCGCCCCCAAAGCAGTCAGCGGGATCAAGCGGCTGATCCACTATGTCGACCGGCACGGATTCGAAGACAATTTCATCTACACGGTCGATCGCGTGGCGGACATGTGGGATTCTGCGGACGCCGCAGAAGGCATGCAGAGCTTTTACGAAAAACGCCGCCCGCACTGGGACTGGCGCAACAACGAGTGAGGCATCCTGCGATGAACCCGGCAACTCCCGATTATGGCCCTCCCTCGAGGCACGTCAGCGGACGAAACCCTGCTCTGTTTCATGACAGGCCGCTTTTCCTGCCGCGTCTTTCGGGGCGACCCGCGATCCCCTAAAACGATCAGGCGGATCCTGCACATCGCGCAACGGACTCCGTCATGGCGCGCCCCGGAGCCGTGGCAGGTGGGTATCGTCATCGGGCGCGGGCTCGATAGGTTGCGCGCCACGCAGACATCAATGACCCGTGAAGTGGTCCCACCTTTTCGGACAGGTTTGCAGCGTTTCTAAGGTGTATCGGGTTTAGGTTTCATGCTGCTTTTTGCTCCTCCAAGCCTGCCCAATATGCTTCGTCGGGCGTCTGCCGATCAAGCGCGGAATGGGGCCGTCTGGTGTTGTAGAAGGCCATCCAGTACTTGATGACGCGGCGGGCCTTGAAGCCATCGTCGATTTCTTCAAGGTAGATGGCCTCCTGCTTCAGGCTGCGCCACAATCGTTCGATGAAGATGTTATCAAGGTAGCGCCCGCGCCCGTCCATGGAGATGCGCACACCGGCCTCGGTCAGCGGTGTGATCCAGGCTGAGCCTGTGAACTGCGATCCTTGATCCGTATTCATGATCGGGTCGTTTGCGGTAGAGTGTGAAATCCTACGCTAAGCCGACAGCGGTTGATCGGACAGCGCGCGGCGAGGCTGCCGAAGAGCTCAAATTGACTATGGCCCATGCTGCTAGTTCCACGCTTGGAGCGAAGAACCAGGCATCGCAACCGGCCGAGGCTGTGTGGAAACGGGCCGGCAGGGGCTGTCGGCTGCTGGTTTGCCCGGTTGCTTGCTTTCAGCCGCCTCCGACACCCTTTGCGCGCGTGATGGCTCGGTGATCTCTTTCAGGCAAGGTGTGACGTCTGCGCTTGAAGCGCGACAGCCCCCGATCAGGCGGCAATGGCCCGCATCAGGCCCCGAATGCCGATCAACGCGACCACCCGCTTGATGTTGTAGGCCAAGACATTCAGTGCCATCTCGGTGCTGACGTTCTTCAGCCTCCGCGTCAGGAAATGGGTGTGCCCCATCCAGGCCTTGAGGGTGCCGAACGGGTGTTCGACCGTGCAGCGGCGCAGGGTCATCGGATCCGCCTCCCCACCCAGCCTTCCGCGCATTGCATCGACCAGGCGTTCATGGTCCCACCGGGTGATCCGACGTTCCTTGCCGGTTGTGCAGCGGTGACGAACCGGACAATCCTGACATTCATTGGTCCAGTAGCGGCCGACCCGCAGGCCGTCCTCCTCGCGCGTGTAGCGGTAGGTCAGCTCTTCTCCCGCCGGGCAGACATAGACATTGCGGGCCGGATCATAGGCAAAGTCAGCCTTCACATACATGCCCTTGCCCCGGTTGCCCGATGTCTCGGGGCGCGGCACGGTCGTGGTGATCCCCGCCTGATGGCAGGCCAGGATCTGAGACCCGCTGAAGTATCCCTTGTCAGCGATGGCGTGCAGGTCGTTGTGCTGAAGAGCCTCCTTGGCCGCAGCCGCCATCGGGCTCAGCTGGTCGCGATCGAAGCCCTGATTGGGGTAGATTCCGGTAGGGGGCAGGATCGTATCACAAGGTATTTTGGCGGTTCCGTTTGACGATGTCGGAGACGGTGTTTTTCGAGATACCGTGGTCCCGGGCGATCCATCGGTATGACCTTCCGTCTTCGATGGCCTGCAACACCTTCGGAGCCAGCTTGTCGGACTTGGGGCGCTGTCCCGGCTGACGCCCAAGCTTTTTGCCGCGTGCCCGAGCGGCGGCGAGACCGGATTTCACGCGCTCGCTGAGAAGATCACGCTCGAATTGCGCGATCCCGGCCAGCATGGTGGCCATCATCCGACCGTGAGGTGTGTCGAGCTCGAAAGTCATGCCATTCATAGCCACGACCGAGACTTTCCAGCCTGCAAGCCGATTGAGGGTATCAAGCAGGTCCTGAGTGGACCGCCCCCACCGGGAAAGCTCGCTGACTAGAATGGCGTCTATCTGCCGGGCCTGCGCGAGATCGAGGATCTGATTGCGTGCGGCGCGATTGGCTGAAGCCCCGGAGGCCGTTTCCTTGAACACGCCGACCACGTCATAGCCGCCGCGTTCTGCAAATGCGGTCAGTTCCGCGACCTGCCGCTCACAGGACTGGTCGGATGTCGAAACTCTGGCGTAGATGGCCGCGCGCTGTCCCAGTTGAACCCTCTCGGAATTTGGCCTTGCAAGCCTTTGATTTTGCTGGTGCGGATTTTGTCCTGAATAGATTAATGACTAACAAGGACAAACCTATATGCCAAGACGCTCAATTCTGACGGCTCGCCAACGCGCGACGCTGTTCGACCTTCCGACAGACGAGGCCAGCATCCTCTACCACTACACGCTGTCGGATGAGGACATCGAAGTCATTCGAACCCGTCGCCATGCACGCAATCGCCTCGGCTTCGCCCTTCAGCTTTGTGCGTTCCGGTATCCTGGCCGACTGTTGGTGTCGGGTGAGGTCATTCCAGAGGCCATCAGTCGCTTCATCGCCGCACAGCTTGGCGAAGAGATGGATGAGCTTTGCCGATATGCCGAGACCGACGTAACGCGGCGCAGGCATCTGATCGAATTACGCCAGGTCTATGGCTTTAAGATGTTCTCCGGTCATCGCGCACGGGAGCTGAACGCCTGGCTGGCAGGCGAGGCGGAGCGCGCGACGTCCAACCACGATCTGGCGCGCCGGTTTGTCAAAGAGTGCCGCCAGACCAGGACCATCCTGCCGGGCGTGTCCGTGATCGAGCGGCTATGCGCGGATGCGCTTGTCGCGGCGGAACGTCGGATCGATAGCGCCATCGTGGCACGGCTGGATGATGCCATGAAAGCCCGCCTCGATGGCCTGCTCTCGGAGATGGTCGAGGGCAAGGTCAGCCGGTTCGTCTGGTTGCGCCAGTTCGAGGTGGGTCAGAACTCAGCTGATGCTACCCGGCTGCTCGACAGGCTGGAATTCCTGCAGGAGATGACCCTGTCGCCTGACATCCTCTCTGGCATTCCACCCCATCGGGTGACTCGCCTCCAGCGTCAGGGCGAACGCTATTTTGCCGATGGTCTGCGTGACATCAGCAGTGATCGCCGCCTGGCCATCATCGCGGTCTGCGCCGTTGCATGGCGCGCGGTGCTTGCTGACGCGGTGATCGAGACCCATGACCGGATCGTCGGCAAGACATGGCAGGGTGCAAAGAAGCTATGCGATGCAAGGATCGCTGACGCCAAAACCTGCGGTGCAGGACACCCTGCGCGCCTTCAAATCCCTCGGCGCCGCTTTGTTGGTCGCCAGAAGCGATGGCGAGCCGTTGGATCAGGCAACAGAGCTGGCCTGTGGGTGGGAGCGGCTTGAAGGGTTGGTTGCAACCGCCGCTGAGTTGACGGACACGATGGCTGCTGACCCCTTGGCGCATGTTGGCCAAGGCTATCATCGGTTCCGGCGCTATGCCCCGCGCATGCTGCACGTGCTGGATATCAAGGCGGCGGGTGTCGCGGCGCCTTTGCTGCACGCTAGTACGCTGATCGCAGAGGACGAGAAACCCGAGATACGGCCGGTGGGATTCCTGCGGCGCTGCTCGAAATGGCATCGCCATCTGAATGCGCAGGGGGAAGACGGTCACCGGCTCTGGGAAGTCGCCGTGTTCTTCCATCTGCGGGATGCGTTCCGCTCTGGCGATATCTGGCTCTCCCAATCCCGGCGCTACAGTGATCTGAAGCAGGCCCTGGTCCCCGCTGAGGCGGTGAAGGACATACCAAGACTGGCAGTGCCGCTTGATCCGGAAGCTTGGCTTGCCGATCGCAAGGCGCGCATGACCGACGGACTGAAGCGGCTGGCCAAGGCCGCACGTGCCGGAGCCATCCCCGGTGGATCGATCGAAAACGGCATCCTGAAGGTCGACCGCCTGAGCGCAGCCGTGCCCGAAGAGGCGGACGAACTCGTGCTCGATCTCTACGACCGGCTACCCGCCATACGGATCACCGAACTGTTGCAGGAGGTCGATGCGGATATCGGCTTCACGGAAATCTTCACAAACTCGCAAACTGGCGCGTCCTGCAAAGACCAGATCGGGATGCTGACGGTGCTGCTGGCCGAAGGCCTGAACCTCGGGCTCAGCAAGATGGCCGAGGCGACCAACACCCATGATTACTTCCAGCTCTCCCGCCTGTCGCGATGGCATGTCGAAAGCGACGCCATCAACCAGGCCCTTGCCATGGTGATCGAGGCTCAATCCCGGCTGCCCATGGCCAAATTTTGGGGCGGCGGCGTGACCGCGTCCAGCGACGGGCAATTCTTTCCCGCTGCCCGGCAGGGCGAAGCCATGAACCTCATCAACGCGAAATACGGCTCCGAGCCGGGTCTCAAAGCCTATACCCATGTCTCCGATCAGTTCGGTCCATTCGCGACCCAGAACATTCCGGCGACCGTGAGCGAAGCGCCCTACATCCTGGACGGGCTGCTGATGAACGAGGCCGGGTGGAAGATCACAGAGCAGTATGCCGACACCGGCGGGTTCACCGATCACGTCTTTGCCGTGACCTCGTTGCTCGGGTTCCGGTTTATCCCGCGTATCCGTGACCTGCCATCCAGACGGCTCCACCTGTCCGACCCGGCGTCAGCGCCGGACGAATTGCGTGGCCTGATCGGGGGTAAAATCCGCGAGGGCCTCATCGTCCAGAATTGGCCCGGCGTCCTGCGTTCCGCGGCCACCATGGTGACGGGCGCTATGCCGCCCAGTCAGCTGCTCAAGAAGTTCGCGGCCTATCCGCGACAACACGAGCTGGCCGTGGCGCTCCGCGAAATCGGCCGCGTCGAGCGCACCCTCTTCATCATCGAGTGGCTCCTCGACGCCGACATGCAGCGTCGGGCCCAGATTGGCCTGAACAAGGGCGAGGCCCATCACGCCCTGAAAAACGCCCTGCGTATCGGGCGACAAGGTGAAATCCGCGATCGCACCGCAGAGGGACAGCACTACCGCATGGCCGGCCTCAACCTGCTCGCCGCCATCATCATCTACTGGAACACCAAGTACCTCGGTCAGGCCGTGGCCGCGCGGCAGCGGGCCGGGCTGAATTGCGGCCCCGATCTACTGGCACATATCTCCCCGCTCGGATGGGCGCACATCCTGCTCACCGGCGAATACAGGTGGCGGCGGCAAGCAGGGGGTAAGGTTGTGAAGTAATCATGCCTATATCTTGCCGCCTTCACAGCCACCAAACGGGCGCACAGCGCTCATCGCCACCACGAAGGCGACCACAGAGCTCAGATTGAAGGGAAGTAGGGGGCGTCAGGGCCTTGTGATACGATCCTGCCCCCTACCGGAATCTACCCCACCGTGTGCTTGTCGGAGTAGAAAGCGACGGGGCGGCCATGCGCTTCCAGGTATCGCTCCAGCGCGCCGAAGTAGCTGAACGTGCTCTCAGACTTCACGAACTGCAGATGCATGAGTGTGCTGGTGGCATCGTCGATGAAGACCAGCAGGGTGCAGGCCGGGCCGCGATCCTCGAACCAATGATGATCCGACCCGTCGATCTGGATCAGCTCGCCGTAGCATTCCCGGCGCAGACGTGGCTGGTGGAACGTCCGGCGTTGCTTGCGTGAGAGCCACAGTCCAGCGTCCTGCATCCATTTGCGCAGCGTCTCGCGTGACACTTTCAGCCCGTGATCTTCCGCAAGCTTCTCCGACGCAAAGGTCGGGCCAAAGTCGATGTAGGTCTCTCGCACCAGTGTCACCGCAAAATCCCGAACCGCCGGATCGGTCCGGTTGTTCGAGGCCCGGCCGCGCGCCTTGTGCCGGATCGCTGCCGGACCCTCGGACTGAAACGCCCTCAGCAACCTGTGGACCTGCCTGCGGCTCAATCCGAGCAGGTTGGCGGCCGTCACAGCCGTCATCCGGCCTTGGGTCACCTGGCTCAGTACTTCTATGCGGTTCAGCTCGCGCTCGCTCATGATCAACATTCCCACGGACACACTCCAATCCTGCTTGATCAACAGGGAAGTGTGACATTTCTACTTTGCAGATGTGGGACATTTTAACTTTGCGCGTACAGTGCATACACGCGTATTGTTTATTATGTAATATATTGGCAGTATCAATCAGCTTTCCTTCGCTAATCAGCAATCCAAGCTTGACCTTCCAGTTGCTGGAAGCCCCATCTTAGGAATTGGCATCATTTTGGAGGGCTAGAGCATGATACAGGTAACAGAACCGCACCCGCGAGAGCGGTCATCCGATCAGGCCAAGGATCCAGTTTGCGGCATGTCCGTCACTATGTCTCCGCAGGCCCGTCAGGCGGATTATGACGGTGAAACCTTCTACTTCTGCTCCGATAAGTGCCAGACCAGGTTCGAGGCCGATCCGATCTACTATGCCTCAGGTACGGCATCGGATCACAGCATGACCCCGAAAGCCGGAACTCAGTACACCTGCCCAATGCACCCCGAGATAGTTCGTGACGAGCCCGGCGCCTGTCCGATCTGCGGCATGGCGCTTGAACCGATGGTGCCGTCGGATGAACCCAGCGAAGAACTGACCGACTTTACCCGCCGGATGTGGATCAGTGCCGCCGCAGCCGTTCCTCTGGTTATCCTGACTATGGGAGAGCTGGTCGGTTTGCCGGTCCGGGACTTGATCGGACATCGGCTGGCGACATACATCGAGTTCCTGCTGGCGACGCCTATCGTGTTGTGGGCAGCGAAGCCGTTTTTCGTGCGGGGATGGGCGTCGATCGTGAACCGCTCGCCCAACATGTGGACGCTGATCGCGCTTGGTGTCGGCGCGGCCTACATCTATTCGCTGGTCGCCACATTCCTTCCGGGCGTGTTTCCGGAGGCTTACCGGATGGGCGCGGGAGTCGGCACCTATTTTGAAGCCGCCGTCGTTATCATCACTCTGATTTTCGTCGGACAGGTTTTGGAATTGCGGGCGCGGGAACGGACCGGCGATGCCATCCGGGCACTGCTCGATCTGGCCCCGAAAACGGCGCGGCGCATCCTGCCCGACGGCACGGAATATGACGCGCCGCTGGAAAACATTGTGGAGGGCGACCGGTTGCGGGTGCGCCCCGGCGACGCGGTCCCCGTCGATGCCAAGGTCGTCGACGGCACGTCATCCATCGACGAGAGCATGATCACTGGCGAGCCGTTGCCGGTCGAAAAAGGTCCGGGCGATACGGTCACCGGCGGCACAATCAATAAGAACGGCTCCCTTGTCATAGAAGCCGCTCGTGTAGGTGCCGACACGATGCTGAGCCAGATCGTCGAGATGGTCGCGAACGCGCGGCGATCCCGCGCACCGATCCAGGGGCTTGCGGACAAGGTTTCTTCCTATTTCGTGCCGACCGTTGTCGTGGTCGCCATCCTTTCCTTCGCCGCTTGGCTCGGCTTCGGGCCCGAACCTGCGCTCGTCTTTGCCATCGCCTCGGCGGTGTCAGTGCTGATCATCGCCTGCCCCTGTGCATTGGGCCTTGCGACGCCGATCTCGATCACGACGGCTGCAGGGCGCGGTGCACAGGCGGGTGTCCTGATCAAGGATGCCGAAGCGCTGGAACGCATGGCCAAGGTCGATACGCTGATCGTCGATAAGACCGGCACCCTGACCGAAGGCAAGCCGAAGCTGACCGATGTGAACGCTCTGGGCGACGAGACCGAAGAAACCATTCTGAGCCTCGCGGCTGCCTTGGAAAAAGGCTCTGAGCACCCGCTGGCAGAGGCCATCGTCGAAGGCGCGAAAGAGAGAGGTATCAAAGTCGGCAATGCCGAGAACTTCGAAGCCGTGACCGGCAAGGGTGTGAGCGGAACCGTCTCGGGCCACGCCGTCGCGCTTGGTAACACCGCGATGATGCGCGACATGTCCCTCGACACCTCCGCAGCAGAGGAGGCGGCAGACGTTCTGCGCAGCGAAGGCAAGACGGCCATGTTCGTGGCCATAGAAGGAAAACTGTCCGGCATCGTCGCCGTCGCCGACCCGATCAAGGAAACGACGGCCGAGGTCATCAAGGAACTGCACGAGGCGGGCCTGCGGATAATCATGGCTACGGGGGATAACGAACGCACTGCAAGGGCCGTGGCGCAGCTCCTCGGCATCGACGAGGTCCGGGCTGGAGTTCTGCCGGAAGACAAGAAGGCGCTGGTGGACGAGCTGCACGCGAATGGCAAAAAGGTCGCCATGGCCGGCGATGGTGTCAACGATGCACCGGCTCTGGCCGCAGCGGACGTCGGCCTGGCCATGGGCACGGGTGCGGACGTGGCGGTTGAAAGCGCGGGCATCACTCTCTTGAGCGGCGATCTGAACGGTATCGTCAAGGCACGGACGCTGGCCGTGGCGACGATCGGTAACATACGCCAGAACCTGTTCTGGGCCTTTGCCTACAACACGCTCGGTGTGCCCTTAGCTGCGGGCGTGCTCTACCCGGTATTCGGGCTGTTGATGTCGCCCATGTTCGCCGCCGCCGCAATGAGCCTCTCGTCGGTCTCGGTCATCGCGAACGCGCTCAGACTACGGCGATTGAGGCTTTAGACGATCCGCGTATTGAACGTGAAGCTGGACGATACTTCTATTTCAGCAAAACGTGTATTGCTGCATGAGGTTGCTGACCTTTGCCACTGGAAGCGTTCACTGAGAAAGCCGGAACGACGAGCGCAAGGGCGCATGTGCAGGTTATCAGGAAATTCATAATGCTCGGCTACCTCCGTAGCGCTTGATTTAATTGCCTCAAAGCGTTGGGGCCGGGCATGTACGCCTCGGCCCCAAGGTCAGTCTTCACTTCATCTGCGTGACAGTAAGCTTGCCCTTGACCCGGTCGGCAACAAACTCGATGTCCTGACCTTCTGCCATCTTGGCCATTATCGCTTCGTCCGCGCGGAATACCATCGTCATCGCGGGCATATCGAGGTTGACCAGAGGGCCGTGGATGATTGTGACCTTGCCGGCCTTGGCGTCGATCTTCTTTATGGTCCCGCTCGTGTATTCCACGTCAGCCTGAGCCATCTGGTCCCCCACCGAGACCGCACGGTGCATGCCGGATTCGTAGTGACCCGGGATCAGGCACGCGGCTTCGAACGTACCAGCATTCGCGAACGTCCAGACGACCTCGCCCGTGGCACCCGGATCAAGACGGATACGGTTCGGGTCGTCGTGTTCCATGTCCATCTTGGCCATTTCGATCTTGTGCTCGGCGTTATTTTCCAGCGTGTCGAGAACAAACTCGTGTTCCAGCTCACCCTTGTTCGTGATGTTGAAGCGTATGGTTTCACCCTGCTTGATGGTCATCTCCTCACTCTCGATCAGCATTTCGCCTTCGTCGTTTTCAAGCAGGGTTACATCAATCGTCCGGTCGACTTTTGCCGTATGGCCGGGCATACCGATGGCCATTTTGGCATGACCAACGTCAGCGAAAGCCCCCGTTGAAGCGAAAAGGACGAGAGAGGTGCTCAGAAGAAGTTTTTTCATTTGGTTTTCCTGTAGGTTTGGTTTGGTTGGAGTCGACGAAGGGCCGTTCAGCCCTTCGAGTTTGGTTTTGGTGTGAGAATGGTCTTGGGACTGTTGTTCGAGGCGAACTCGGGCAATTCGCCAGTCCATTCGTAGGCCATCTCGCCCGGAGGATTTTCGTACCAGCCGGGATCGGAGTAATCGTCCGCGTCGATGCCGTCCCGCACCTTTACGACCGAAAACATGCCGCCCATCTCGATGGGGCCGTAGGGCCCCCAACCCGTCATCATCGGGATCGTATTGTCAGGCAGCGGCATTTCCATTTTCGCCATGTCCCCCATGCCGGACATGCCCATGGGCATGTATTCCGGCTGGAACTGACGGATCTTCTGGGTCAGCGGCTTCTTGTTGACCCCGATGAACGTCGGCACATCGTGACCCATGGCATTCATCGTGTGGTGCGACTTGTGGCAGTGAAGCGCCCAGTCACCCAGATGGTCTGCGACGAACTCATAGGCGCGCATCCCGCCCACGGGGATGTCGATGCTGACCTCCGGCCATTGCGCTTCTGACGGCACCCAGCCACCATCCGTGCAGGTGACCTTGAAGTCATAGCCGTGCATGTGGATCGGGTGGTTTGTCATCGTGAGGTTGCCGACGCGTACTCGCACCTTGTCGCCCTTGTTCACGACCAGCGGATCGATGTCGGGGAAGATCCGACTGTTCCACGTCCACAGGTTGAAGTCCGTCATCGTCATGATGCGCGGCACATATGTGCCGGGATCGATGTCAAAGGCATTCAGCATGATCAGAAAATCGCGATCCACCGGCATGAACGTGGGATCCTTGGGGTGGACCACGAACATGCCCATCATCCCCATCGCCATCTGCGCCATTTCGTCGCCATGGGGGTGATACATGAAGGTTCCTGATTTCACCAAGTCGAACTCGTAGATGAACGTTTTGCCTGGCGGGATGCTGGGATGACTCAACCCGGAGACCCCATCCATGCCCGAAGGCAGGATGAGCCCGTGCCAGTGCACTGTCGTGCCTTCCGGCAGCTTGTTGGTGACGTAGATGCGGACCCGGTCGCCTTCGACTGCTTCGATCGTTGGGCCGGTGGACTGGCCGTTGTAACCCCACAAATGCGCGATCATGCCGTCGGCAAGTTCGCGCTCTACCGGTTCGGCGACGAGGTGAAATTCCTTGACCCCGTTGTTCATCCGGTGCGGCAGGGTCCACCCGTTCAGCGTGACCACAGGTGTGTAGTCCGGCCCCGACGACGGACGCGCCGTAATCGCCGTTGCCGCACTGTCCATCTGCGCGGCTTCGGGTAGGCCCATGTTCAGGGTTTGACCCCAGGCTTTTGAAGAGACCAGCGTTGCGCCTGCCGCGCCGGCTCCGAGTAATTGACGTCTGTTCAACATGTCAGTTCCTTTCAGTGTCCTGCACCGCCACCGGCGGCAAGCGTTGCGCCTTCTCCACCAGCACCACCGCCGCCTTCGCCGCCGCCATAGATCGCGGCGGTCAGATCGGCCTGTGCCATGTAGAATTCGCGTTTTGCATTTGCCGCTTCCAGGGATGCGCCAAGTTTCTCGCGCACGTCAGTCAGCAGCTCGAAAGTGTTGGTGATCATGCCGTTGTAAGACAGCAAACCCTCTTCTTCGACGGTCGTGCGTAGCGGCACCAGAACGTCGCGGTAGTGGCGCGCGATTTTATATGCGGCATGATAGGAAGTCTCAGCACCTCGCGCTTCGGACCGGACGTTCACGGCCTTCTCTGCGAGCACGTTGGCCGCTTGTAGATAAGACAATTCCGCCTTGCGCATCCGGGCCTTGCCGGTGTCATAGATCGGGATCGCGAACTCCACTTCCACCTGAGGGGTGGTCACGGTTTCCGTTTCTCCGTCCTCAATTTCCCGCTCCGCCTCGAACCCGGCAATGAACTCAAGATCGCTGACAATGCGGGTCTGATCGGTCAGCCCAAACGCCTTGGCCTGCGCTTCCAGGCCAAGTTTGGCAACACGCAGATCCACCCGGTTTCGGAGCGCCTTGGCCTCGATGTCGGTCACACGGCCGACAGAACGCGGCAGTGCAGGAAGGGCATCTGGCACATGGTAATCGACTTCGGTGCCCCAGAGACCCATCAACCTGGTCAAAGCCTCCTTGGACCGAGTGGCGTTCAATCGTGCCTGTGCAAGTTGCCCCGCCAGTTCGGCATTGAATGCCTGTTCGCGGGCCTGCCCAGCTTTGTTGAGTGCGCCGGTCTCGCCCAACCTCATCGCCAGTTCAGAGCCGGCGTCAGAGGTCGCTTTCGCGCGCCGCAGATAGCTCACTGCCTCGAAGGCGGCGACTGCATCGACCCATGCCTTTCGCGTCTGATTGGCCAGCGCAAGTGTGTCGTTCACGGCATTGAGCTGAGCCTGCCGGAAGCTTGCATCAGCAATGGCCATGCGCTGTTTGCGCGTGGTGGCATCGAGGACGTTCGACCGGATCAGCCCTTCGATCGCTCTGTAGGCACCGAGCTCAGGCGCACCGATTCCCAAAACACCAATTGATACGATCGGGTTTTCCGGCGTCGATTGCTGCCAGGCCTCAGCGGCCGACAGGCCAACATTGGCGTAAGACGCTTGCAGACCTTTATTGTTCAGGAGCGCGACCTGAACGGCGGTGTCCGCCGAAATGGTCTTGCGATGCACCATCGCATGCACCTGCTTTTTCAAAGCCTCGTTTTCGGCCTGGGTTTCGGCGAAGGCAGTCCGTTTGCCGATGGCCGGTGTGACTTGGCTGGAAATGTTGGCGAAGCCGGCTTTCGGTTCCGTGTAGATGCCCGGTACAGCGGTTGCGCAGGCACCCAAAATTAGCGGAAAGCCGAATAGCAGAGGAAATTTCGATAGCCGCATCAGTTGCCCTCCGTCTGCTCTTGATTGACGGAACGCCAATCACGGGGACCCGTCGGACCACGATAGGTGTAGCCAGCCAATGGATCTTGATAGCTGATCGGAGACGAAACGGTCGCGTTGACGACAGCCTGTTGTGTCGCAACGGAGGGCAAAGGGGTAGGCTCATAGGCGCATGCGCCAAGCCCGAGGGCCGAAGCCCCCATAAGTAGATGAATTTTCATGAAGGTAACCTGATTGATGAACGATGTCTCACGCAGAGTCTGCGCAAGGCTCACACCCGGATTGGGCGCCGTTTCAGATCAGGAATCGAGGGGGCCGCAGAAACCCTGATGTTTCGACGGAATGCGTCTGACCGCTCAGGATCATATATTTTTTCGCAGCAATAGGATCCGGGAATACCAAGTCTGCGTCTGGAATGACGACAGAAATGCATATTCCGTTACAACACTGAGTTGATTGATGCTCTGTTTCACCAATGTCGGAGGATATGTCATCCACGTCAACTGTCGCCGGGTGTTTCATGTGGTCGGCGTGGATATCAGTTCCCTGACCAACTGTCGGTTCGCTGAGAAGGGCGCTGATCGATCCAGAATGCTGACCATCATGCATTCCCGAGGCCGCGTGTGCCGCAGAAGGTGGAGACAGAACCAATGCCAACGCAAAAGCGAAGCAAGTGAGGAATTTCACCCATACCGAAGTGGCGACACGCATTCTCATGAACGGAAACTTGGACGTTTTGACAAATTAGTCAACGCTTACAGCGCGGGAAGGTTTGGCACATTCTAGCGAGGCAGGCGAATTCTCGCTGCGAGCGCTCAAAACTGTTGCGCAATAGATACATAGCAACGTTCACCAGTCAGACAGAAGACGCGAAAATGGTAGTGAGTACTTCAGTAATGACTGGAAGTGCCGGGACTAACTCAGTCTTTGCGATCCGTAGCCCGCATCGTGAATCGCTGCCTTCAGAGCGCTTTCATCCAATGCGCTATCTACCTCGACGGAACGCGCAGTCAGGTCACAGGTGACAGTCGCGTGTGGGTCTATCGTCACAATGGCCTTCTCTATCGACGCGGTGCAATGTCCGCAGTTCATGTCCGGCACGCTGAACCTGATCATCACGATCTCCTTCTTACTGCTGCCATCTAGGCCGTCCCCCTATGGGAAGGTCAATGCCCGAAAAAATTCCTCGATGCATCTGTTGACCTTCCAGCGAATGGAACCCTTATCTCTCGGAGGACCAGGATCAGGAGTCACCCATGTCGGATTCGCATACCCTTCGACTTTCCCTGCAGAACATGTCCTGCGCCTCTTGCGTCGGGCGGGTGGAGCGTGGGCTTTCCGGCCTGCCGGGCGTCAGCGACGTTCGAGTCAACCTCGCCAGCGAAACCGCTCAGGCGCAGATCGACGCGCCAGAGCGCATTTCGAACATCGTCGAAAAGCTGGAAGAGATTGGCTATCCGGCCCGTAAGCAGAGCACTCGCCTGAACGTGGCCTCCATGTCCTGCGCGTCCTGCGTCGGTCGGGTGGACAAGGCTTTGGCGGCGATGCCAGGCGTGCTGGCCGTGAACGTCAATCTGGCCTCGGAAACTGCGACGGTAACGTATCTCGAAGGCGCGGTTGCGGTTGCAGACCTGCTGAAGGCGGCGGGTGACGCAGGCTATCCCGCGACCTTGCCGCAGGACAGAGAGGCGGAAGACACGAGTGTCCGGAAGGATGAAGAGGCGCGGATGCTGGCCCGCAGGACCGCCCTGGCGGCGGCCCTCACCCTGCCGGTGTTTCTGCTGGAAATGGGCGCGCATCTGATCCCCGGCATGCATGGTCTGATCGGCGACACGATCGGCCATCGAGCAAGCTGGCTGATCCAGTTCGTCCTGACCACGGTGGTTCTGCTCTGGCCGGGGCGCAGCTTCTACACGCGCGGGTTTCCAGCCCTGCTCAAGCGTGCGCCGGACATGAACAGCCTTGTCGCGGTCGGCACTTCTGCCGCCTATCTCTATTCTCTCGTGGCGCTATTCGCGCCCGCGCTGCTGCCCGAACGGTCGCGTGCCGTCTATTTCGAGGCGGCGGCGGTCATCATCGTGCTAATCCTGCTGGGCCGGTGGCTGGAGGCGCGCGCCAAGGGCCGCACCGGCGCAGCGATCCAGAAGCTGCTGGGCCTTCAGGCCAAGACCGCCCGCGTGCTGGTGGACGGAGAGCCTGAGGACGTGGCCATCGAGCGCATCGCCGCGGGCGACATCCTGCTCGTGCGCCCCGGAGAGCGGATTGCCGTGGACGGTGAAGTGACCGAAGGCAGCGCCCGCGTCGATGAGAGCATGATCACCGGCGAGCCGGTGCCTGTCGCCAAGTTGGTGGGCGATCCCGTCACCGGCGGGACCGTCAACGGTTCCGGTGCCTTCCAGTTCCGTGCGACACGCGTGGGAGCGGATACGACGCTGGCGCAAATCATCCGCATGGTCGAAGAGGCGCAGAGCGCCAAGCTGCCGATCCAGGGGCTGGTCGACCGGATCACCCTGTTGTTCGTGCCGGCGGTCATGGCGCTGGCGCTGCTTACGGTTATCGTCTGGCTGCTGGTCGGCCCCTCGCCCGCCCTGTCCTATGCCCTCGTTGCGGGTGTATCCGTGCTGATCATCGCATGCCCTTGCGCGATGGGGCTGGCCACGCCGACCTCGATCATGGTCGGCACCGGCCGTGCCGCTGAAATGGGCGTGCTGTTCCGCAAGGGCGATGCGCTGCAACAGCTTTCGACAGTGGATGTGGTGGCGCTGGACAAGACCGGCACGGTGACCGAAGGGCGCCCCGAACTGACCGATCTGGTGCTGGCCGACGGCTTTGAACGGGCCGAGGTGCTGGCCCTGGTCGCGGCGGTCGAGGCGCAGTCGGAACACCCTATCGCCGAGGCCATTCTGCGGGCGGCGGAAGCCGAGACGGTCACTCGACACGACGCGCGGAACTTCACCTCCATCACGGGCCACGGTGTCCGGGCCGAGGTCGCAGGCCGCGACGTGCTGGTGGGGGCCGACCGTCTGATGACGCGCGAAGGGGTGGACATCGGCGCGTTGGCCGACGCCGAGCGCCGCCTGGCTGAACAGGGCCGCACCGCGCTTTATGCCGCCATCGACGGGCGGGTGGCCGCCGTCATCGCCGTGGCCGATCCGGTAAAGCCGTCCAGCGCGGCGGCCATCCGGGCGTTGCACGATCTGGGCCTGAAGGTCGCCATGATCACCGGCGACAAGCGAGAGACGGCAGAGGCCATCGGCCGCGAGACCGGCATCGACCATGTGATCGCGGGCGTGCTGCCCGATGGCAAGGTGGCGGCATTGGACGATCTGCGCGGCCCGAGCCAGCACATCGCCTTTGTAGGCGACGGCATCAACGATGCGCCCGCGCTTGCTCATGCGGACGTGGGCATCAGCATTGGCACCGGCACCGACGTCGCCATCGAATCCGCCGATGTGGTGCTAATGTCGGGCGATTTGCGCGGCGTGGTCAACGCGCTGGAAGTGTCGCGGCGTACGATGCGCAACATCAGCCAGAACCTGTTCTGGGCCTTCGGCTATAACGTGGCCCTCATTCCGGTGGCGGCGGGGCTGCTCTACCCGGTGTCGGGCCTGCTGCTGTCGCCGGTGCTGGCGGCTGGGGCAATGGCGCTCAGCTCGGTCTTCGTACTGACGAACGCGCTGCGCCTGCGCCGCGTCCGCCCGGCGATGCAGGAACAGGCGCAACCCGGCTCTGCCGCCAACCTGTCACCAGTCCCGGCTGAATAAGCTCAAGGAGGAAACTATCATGAACATCGGAGACGTGGCCGACATGTCCGGCCTTCCCGCGAAGACCATTCGCTACTACGAGGACATCGGGCTGGTCGAGCCGCTGCGCAGTGCCAACGGTTATCGCAGCTTTCGGCAGAGCGACGTCCACAAGCTGGCGTTTCTCGGCCGGGCGCGCGCCTTGGGCTTCACCATCGAGGACTGCCGGAGCCTGCTGAAACTCTATGCCGACACCGACCGCGCCAGCGCCGAGGTCAAGCAGATCGCCGAAGAACACCTCGACCGGATCGACCGGAAAATCGCAGAACTGACCGAGATGCGCGCGACGCTGTCGCACCTTGTCGATGCCTGCGCTGGCGATCACAGGCCTGATTGTCCGATTCTCGCAGATCTGGCTATGGAAGAGGATAAGACCCGGACCGCCAGGGCAGCGGATTAAGATATGTCCCGCAGCGGGCAGCGCCACCCATAAGGTGCGACTGGCTGCAGCTTTTTCGGAACATTCCAGCGCGGGAAAGTTGTTCTACCTCTATACTTCACGATTTCGAGAGAGGACAACTTCATGTCATATGGCCGCTTTTTCGCGATGATCGCGACATCTACCGTCGTCATGTTCGGTCTGATGTATCTCAATACCTACCTCTGGACGCATGTGTTCTGGTCGGAAACGCGGGTCTACATGGCTCTCCTGATGGGTGCCACCATGGCGATCATCATGCTGGGCTTCATGCTGTCGATGTATTCCAGCAAGACGGCTAACGCCGCCATCTTCATCGGTGCCGCTGTGGTCTTTGCCGCCTCGCTCTGGCTGGTCCGCAGCCAGGTGACGGTGGGCGACACCAGCTACATGCGGGCAATGATCCCGCACCACTCGATCGCGATCATGACCTCCAGCCGCGCCGATATCTCGGACCCGCGCGTGCGCAAGTTGGCGGATGAGATCATCTATGCGCAGGACAAGGAAATCGCCGAGATGCGTTATCTGGTGAACGATATCGACGCCAATGGTGACAGTCCGGCACAGTCAGAAAGCGGACCGGCGCAGATCGTGAGCCTTGACGAGGCGCTGTCCACGGCGGAGATCACCATTCTCGATCTTGAATTCCTGACCCGGGAGGACATCGCACAACTCTTCCCGGACGGCGCGGCGTGCACGTTCACCTACACCACCACAAGCAGGCCTGCGCTGGCGGTGGGCCGCATCGACGGTGGGAGTGTAGCTCTCGCCAAGATCAGCGGCGATCTGGTGCGGCTGGAGGCTGGCGACGCCGGAAGCACTTGGGGCAAGGAAGGCATGACAGTGGCGTTGAGCGCGCCGAGCGGAACCGGCACATTGGCCGCAAATAGTGGCGAAATGCAGGACGCCGATCTCGTTCTCGAACTTGGGCCCGGTCTGCGTGCAGGGTATCGCGGACATTACGGTTGCGGTGCCTGAACCAGAAACTGGAGGAAACACCATGCCGAAAGACGCATCGAAAACAGCCCAACTCTACCGGATGGTCATGCTGGATCACCTTTGCCCTTATGGTCTCAAGTCCAAAGACCTGCTCGAACGGGAAGGGTACGAGGTCGAGGATCACCACCTGACGACACGCGAGGAAACTGATGCTTTCATGGAAAATCACGGGGTCGAGACCACGCCGCAGACCTGGATCGGCGACAAGCGCATCGGCGGCTATGACGATCTGCGGGTCCATTTCGGCCTTGACGCACCGGAAAGCGAACGCTCGGACACCTCCTATCAACCGGTGATCGCGATCTTTGCCGTCGCGTTTTTGATGGCGCTCGGCTTGTCATGGTACAGCTTTGGAACCATCCTCAGCCTGCGCGCGCTGGAATGGTTCATCTCGATCTCGATGTGCTTGCTTGCAGTGCAGAAACTTCAGGATGTCGAAAGCTTTTCGACCATGTTCCTAAATTACGACCTGCTGGCGCACCGCTGGGTGCGCTACGGCTATCTCTATCCCTTCGGAGAGGCCTTCGCCGGTATCCTCATGGTCGCAGGGGCGCTCACCTGGCTGTCGGCACCCGTGGCCTTGTTCATCGGCACCGTCGGCGCGGTTTCGGTCTTCAAGGCGGTCTATATCGACAAGCGCGAGCTGAAATGCGCCTGCGTCGGGGGCGACAGCAAGGTGCCGCTCGGTTTTGTCTCGCTCACCGAGAACCTGATGATGATGGTCATGGGTATCTGGATGCCGATCCGGGTCTACCTGATCGGCTGACGGCACCGCGACCTCTACAGAGGCGCGGCGTGGATGACATTGATTGGCGGAGATAATCCCTACACTGCAGCCATCACACCTAGAGCTGGTTCGAGATTCGTCACCCGATCGTCGCGAGAAAGGGAAACGTCCCCAGCAGCCAATAGGCAAACCGTGACAATTGCCCGGTCATGATGGCAACTCCCATGATGATCATGGCAACACCCGCGCCCTTGTAGAGCCAGCGACCGGCTTTGCCGATCTGCCTTACCCGCGCGGCGATGGCGTCGGTGAAGAGCGCGGCCAGCAGGAAAGGCACCCCCAGTCCAGCGGAATAGATCGACAGCAGCCAGATGCCGTCCGACATGCCGCCGGAGGTCGAACTGAGCGTCAGGATTGCGCCGAGGATCGGACCGATGCAAGGTGTCCAGCCAAAGGCGAAGGCCAGTCCCAGCACGTAGGCCCCAAACGGGCGACCGCCGGGAATGTCGAGATTGAAACGGGTATCGCGCGAGAACGCATTGAGACGAAAGACACCCAGCATGACCAGTCCGAACAGAATGATGATCGCGCCGCCGAGATAGTTTAGCTCGGTGCGCCATGTCAGCAGCAGGGATCCGAGCGCGCTGGCCCGGGCCCCGAGGGCGACGAAGACCGTCGAAAAGCCCAGGACAAAGCAGGCACTCAACCCGAGCGCCCCGGCGCGCGCCCGCAAGCCGACCGACCGCGTCGTGCGCAAATCTGGTTGCCCTGCGATGTACGAGACGTAGCCAGGCACCAGTGGCAGGACACAGGGCGACAGGAACGAAATGGCACCCGCCAGGAAGGCCGCGAAGATGCCGATGCCGGAAATATCCATCATACATCACGATCGTTGTTGAAAGGCCGCCAGACCCACCAGAACGCGACCAGCGGTATCACGATCCATTGCAACACAGGTGACAGGCCCGCATCGAGGATCGGAATGATCGGCATCAGGTCCGAATAGGCCCAGGCCGCGCGGATCACGATGTTGAGCCATTCGCTGAACAGCGTGTATCCGAGCCCGAACACCACCGTCAGGACGGTCACAGACCGCCGCGTCGAGGCGACCAGGGGCCAGCCCCGGCCCGACAGCATGAGGGCAAGCATCAGCGCGCTCATGGCGATCAGGATATCGCCACCCGTGCAATGGACGGCTGCGAAGACAATCTCACCCCAAGTGCCCTCGTTCCAGATCGTGTAGAGCGGCATATGCGCGAACTCCCAGATCAAGTTGGCCGGGATGATCACCGCAAAATACCGACGCAGAGCTGTCAGGGAAACTCCGTCTGTCGAGGACAGCCTGACGCCAGTCGCGACGACACTCATTGAAACACACCTGTCAGCCGGTCCCACCAGTTGGGCTCCCGGCGTCGATGCTGGGCGTTGTTGATCAACTCGCTGACATAGAGGATCAGGTTCACGTTCTTGAAGTCCATGCCATGGAATTTTGCAGCGAACCGCCCGCCGATGTCCACGACATGGGTGACCGCTCCGTGCATCATCATGTCGCTGTCGGCGGTCATCGTGAACTCCAGCCCATATTCCCGCGCCAGAAGGCGCGTCGCGTCATTTGCCTGATCGGATCGTTTGGTCAGAATGACCCAGTTGCTCGGATCGAGCCCATGCCGGTCCGCGTAATCGCGCAGACGAGCCCGATGACATCATCATGCTCGGTCAGCGTTTCCTTGAACATTGGTCTTCTCCTTTTCACTTGCGTTGCCGTGACCGTAGAGATCGGCGTTCTGATGAGCGCGATCCTCATGCTCAAATTCGAGACTGGAATGGCTGATGCCGAACTCTTCCTTCAGCCGCTTCTTGATCGCGCTCTTGATCTCTTCGATCTTCGACCAGCCCTCGGCTGCCACGACGACATGGCAGTCGAGCGCAGCCTCGTGCTCTTGCATTTGCCAGAGATGGACGTAGTGGACGTCGGCGACGCCTTCGACTTTCCGCATCGCTTCGACGACGGCCTCGTTGTCGATGTCCGGCGGGCTCCCGAGCATCAGGGTTCGGATTGGGCCGCCTATTTCAGTGAAAGACAGATACAGGATGTAGATCGCGATGCCGATGGTGATGGCAGGATCGACCCAACGCATGTCGTAAAGGATGATCAGCGACCCACCGACGATAACCGCGACCGAAGCAAGCGCGTCCGACAGGTTATGCAGGAAAAGCGCGCGGATGTTCACGCTGCCCTTCTGCATCGAATAGGTCAGCATTGCGGTCAGCGTGTCGACCACAAGCGCAATTCCACCGAGAATGACGACGGTCCACCCCATGACTTCGGGTGGATCAATCATGCGCATGCCACCTTCGTAGATCAGATAGAAGCCGATCACGATGAGGGTGGTGTAGTTGATCAGGGCCGCCACGATTTCGACCCGGCCATAGCCGAAGGTCATGCGTTCATCGGCCGGGCGGCGCGCGATCTTGCGTGCGGCGAAGGCAATGACAAGCGAGGCCATATCGGAAAAGTTGTGCAGCGCATCGGCGATCAGTGCCAGACTGCCCGAGAATATGCCCCCGACGACTTGCGCAACGGTAAGTAGCCCGTTTGCCCAGATGGCGATGGCAACCCGCCGGTCCCCAGAATTCGGATCGATAGGCGCGTGCCCGTGGTCATGTGGCATTGGCAGGCTCCGCGTGCGCGTGTGTCGCGCGTCGGTCAGTCTTCAGGCGACCGCTGCGAAAACCACGTACGCGCGCATTCATCCAGTGGCGGATGATATGACGGTAAAGGGCACCACGCAGCCATCCAAAGGATTGCTCATGGGACAAATAGAAGGCGTCCGGCGTATCAAACACGCCGAAATCTTGCACGATGCCGGATTTCTGAATGTAGGTATCTTCTCCGTTCCAGGTGACGGGAGGCGCGCCAAGGCAATCCGTGCCCGCGCCATAACCGCAGAGACTGTCCGTGTCCGAGAAAGACGTTTGCAGGACTGTCAGGAAAGCGTCATCCAGGATGAAGCCTTCGAGGTTGAACCAAGCACCTTGATATTCGATCTCAACCCATGAGTGGAGAATTTCTTGCGGAGCAAGCGGATACACCAACTCTGGGACAACACCGCGCTGCAAGCCTTTGTGGATCGTAAACCCATGCAACCGGCAACGAATGCCAACACCACGCAGCAACGCCATCAAGAGCGTCCCTTTGGTATTGCACTGCCCGTAGCCGTCGGAAAGCACCTCGGAGGCGGGGATGTCGTCAGCTCGATTGTATCCGAACGCGATTTCATTCCGAACGAAATCATAGGCAGCTCCGATCCGATCGTATTCGGATAAGCCGCGCCAGCCGCGGGTCTCAATTAGATGCGCAAGAGGCGCGGCATCAAAATCCAGTAATTTGGTGGGTGCAAGTAGGGGGTCGGTCATCTGCAACGGAGTCGCTCCTCGAATCGTCTTGGAACAAGCCTAATTACTATAGTCACTATAGCTTCAACCCTTTCTTTCAGAAAGAATCTCCCGCAACTATTTGCCCGTATGAACTGCTTTGTGGTGTTCGCCGTGTGCGTCGCGCAGAATGTCGATACCTCCCCAGGCCGCGATCCCGGCGACAATCACGCCGACGACGAGGTCCGGCCAGTTGGTTCCCAGCCAGGCGACGAGGCCGCCAGCCAAGACGATTCCGAGGTTCGCGGCGAAATCGTTGTAACTGAAGGTGTTGGCCGCGCGGATGTTGACGTCCGGATCTTTGAGCTTAGCGAGCAGCCAGACGCAGACTGCGTTGATCGCCGCCGCAAACAGGGCCATGGCGATCATGATCGTCCCGAGCGGATCTGACCCGCCGATGTAGCGGCGCCATGCATCGTAGAGGATACCAGCGGCGAACAGGATCAGCAGCCCGCCGGAAACGTTCGCCGCCCCGCGTTTCCATTTGTCGGATCGGGACAAAGCGAAAAGGCTGATCGCGTAGACGAAGCTGTCGGAGAGGTTATCGAGCCCGTTGGCGATCAGGGCACTTGAGTCGCCGAAGGCGCCTGTTGCGAAAAAGGCCACGGCCAAACCGATATTGAGCGCCAGAACGATCCAAAGCGTCCGTCTCTCCATTGAATTTTGTCTAGCAGCCATTTTGTGGTTCCAGCCTGTGTTGTACGACACATTAACTTCTGCGGCTGATCTGCGTTCCAGCCGGAATGTTGGCTGAATTCCTTCAGGCCCCGATTTCCTCGTGCTCGGTCAGGCATTCCGAATGGTCCCGCAACACCTCAAGCACCTTGCAGTCTCCCGTCCGCCCGCCGCTGCATTCGTGAACCATGCGTTTCAGTTCCGTGCGCAGCGCCTTCAGGCGGGCCATGCGCTGCTCCACCTGTTTGAGCTGGCGACGCGCGATGGCATCTGCCTCGTCGCAGGGGCGGTTGGGATGGTCGCTGAGGTCGAGCAGCTCGCGGATCGCATCGAGCGAGAAACCGAGTTGCCGCGAATGGCGGATGAAGGACAGTCGGTCGAGCTGTGCATTGTCGTAGCGCCTCTGTCCGCCTTCGGTCCTGCCAGGTTCGGGCATGAGTCCGATCTGTTCGTAGTACCGGATGGTCTGCACTTTTGTGCCAGTCTTCTTTGACAGAGTACCGATCGTGAGCATTTTCGCCTCCATGAAAAAGATACAGTTTGTGTAGGTTTTGCCGTCGGAATAAACAAGTGTCGGATTCACAGACGCGTGAGTTCAAGCTATACCATGATTTCGTGCTTGAACCTCTAGCGGCTAGAGGATGTATCCGCACATGCAATAAGAATCAATAACAGGCGAACAGGATTGTCCCTTACATCGGCACAGAAGTTTCTTTGGGTTTTGGCAGGCGTGGCAGCGCTTGCCTTCGTATGGCTTTTGCTCTGGTCCGACTATCGTGCCGACCGCGCCCGAACCGACGCCGAACCGCCTTTTTTCGCTAAATTCGAACTGACGGACCACCAGGGTATGGTTCGAACCGAGGAGGACTTTGCGGGGCGCTGGATGCTGGTGTTTTTCGGCTTCACCAACTGTCCCGACGTCTGCCCGACGACCCTGTCAGAGGTCGCGGCGGTGATGGACGGTCTGGGCGACGATGCCGCCAAGGTCCAGCCGATTTTCATAACAATCGACCCCGAACGGGACACGCCCGCCGCACTCGCCGAATACGTCCCGCTGTTCGATGCGAGCATCATCGGGCTGACGGGCACGCCGGAACAAATCGCCGCCACATCCGAGACGTTTCCGATCTTCTTTGAACGCGTCGAAGAGGCCGCAGCGCCGGATGGGTACACGATGGGCCACACGTCGCATCTGTTCCTCTTCGATCCCGACGCGGGCTTTGCCGACTCCTGGCCCTACGGCACCCCGGCCGAAGAGATTCTCGCCGATCTGGAAGAGAGGATCTGATCGACATGAACCGCATATCCGGAGAAACAGCCCTCGGGCTGGCATGGATCATCGCGCTCGTCGCCTCGCTTGCCGTGCTTTTCATCGGCGAGGTGCTGGGGCAGACGCCCTGTGTGCTGTGCTGGTTCCAGCGCGCCTTCATGTTTCCCTTGGCCATTATCCTAGGGCTGGGCCTTTGGTGGCGGGACGGCCGTGTGGGGCGCTACGGCATCGCATTGGCGCTTGGCGGCGGCGCAATCGCCCTCTGGCACATGGGGCTGTACGTCGGTCTTGTTCCCGAACGCATCCAGCCCTGCACGGCCACCGGCCCCTCTTGCACCGATGACAACCAACTGGTCTTCGGCATCCCGATCCCGCTGATGGCCCTCGCCGCCTTCGCGCTGATCGGGGCGCTGTCGGCCCTTTCATTGAAGGACACACGAAAATGAACCGACGCGCCCTGATCCTGTCCGTTCTCGCCTTCGGCGTCGCCGGTTTCGGCGGAACCACCTGGTTTGCAACCCGCCCCGGCCCGGTGGCCGAAGCGGAGCCTGTTGCGCCGGAACTCGCGGACGCGATGATCCGCCCCTACTCGCCCATCCTCGGGCCTGCGGAAGCGCCCGTCACGATCGTCGAATTCTTCGATCCGGCCTGCGAGGCCTGTCGCGCCTTTCATCCCATCGTGAAGGACATCATGGCCGAGCATGGGGATGCTGTCCGCGTCGTGATCCGCTACACGCCCTTCCACGGCGCGGCATCCGAGGAAGCGATCCGCGTGCTCGAGGCGGCGCGCATGCAGGACGTTTACGTGCCGGTGCTCGAGGCCGTTCTGCGGGAACAGCCGAGATGGGCGTCGCACGGTGCCCCGGCGCCTGGCCTGATCCTTCAGATCGCCGCCACGGCCGGACTCGATGCCGAGGCCGCGCGCACGCAAATGCTGGCACCCGATGTCGTGGCGATCCTGAACCAGGATCGTGCTGACGTCGAGACCGTGGGAATTCGCCAGACGCCCACATTCTTCGTGAACGGCAAGCCGCTCGATCCATTCGGGGAGGCAGAATTGCGTCGTCTGGTGGCCGCCGAAGTCGCTGCCGCGCAAAGCTGAATGGAATGGGCAGGATCAGAACGATGAAAAAGCATACTTTGACCGGCACACTGGCGGCGCTTTTGACCCTTGGAGGGCTCTCGGTGCCCGCGCTGGCCGGACCCGAGGATGTTGTCGTCGTGAACGCGTGGTCCCGCGCCTCTATCGGGATGAACCGTCCCGGGGCCGCTTACATGACGATCCGCAACACTGGCGACGAGCCAGTGACGCTGATCGGCCTTGCAACACCGCTCGCGATGATGCCCAAAATCCACGAGACGAAGACAAATGCCGAAGGTGTGAGTTCCATGAGCCCGGCGGGGGAGATCGCGATCGCCCCGGGCGAGAGCGTCGCGCTCGAACCGGGGGGCCTGCACGCAATGCTGATGCGGCTACAAGAACCGATGACGGAAGGGGACACCTTTCCGCTGACCCTGCTTTTCGACGACGGAGGCGAGGTGACGGTCGAGGTGCCGATCCTCGGCATCGCCGCGCGGGGGCCAGAGGACTGATGCGGCGACGGGCGATCCTGGGGTATGGTGCGGCTGGTGTCGGGGCGGTCGCCCTGATGCTCTTCGTCGGTTGGTGGCAGGTCGATGGCCCCGGTGGACCTGAGCCTATCGGGCAGCGGCCTGTGGCTCTGACCGCGATGGATTTTCGTCTGACGGATCATGAGGGCAACGCGGTCGGGCCGGAAACCCTGATCGGGCGACCGACGATGGCGTTCTTCGGCTTCACCTACTGTCCCGATGTCTGCCCGACCACGCTCTCGGACATTTCGGGATGGCTCGACGATCTGGGAGACGGGGCCGACGAGATGAACGTGGCTTTCATCACGGTCGATCCCGAGCGCGACACTGTCGAAACGATGGCCGAATATGTCGGCTACTTCCATCCGGCGATCCGCGGCTGGACGGGGCCCGAGGAGCAGATAGCGCGCGTCGCGGACGGCTTCCGTGCCACCTACGAGCGGGTGCCGACGGAGAGCGGCGATTACACGATGAACCACACCGCGAGCGTCTTCCTGTTCGCAGCCTCTGGGCGGTTCGTCACCATGATCGACTATCACGAACCCAGAGAATTCGCGGTGCCGAAAATTCGCCGCGCGCTGGAAGAAGAAATGGAGGGGGCCACATGAGACTCAGAACTTTGGCGGCTTGTGTCGCAATTGCGGGGACGGTTTCGGGAGCGGCTATCGCCATCTCTGATTTCACGTCGAAAGAACCCGTGCCGCCGGAACTTGCCCAGGCAGGTAATTGGATGCCCCAAGGTCCTGAAGCCCCCCAGAACGTTGACATCCCCGTGACGCTGCCCGTGACGCTGCCCGTGACGCTGCCCGTGACGGCATGGGCAGAAGATGCACCCGACGTCGGCCCCCTACCCCTTCTGCAGGTCGCGTTTGCCGACGTGCCGGTACGGGCGATCGAGCCACCGCTGTCGACGTGGTCGCGCGACATTGCGCCTGGCGAGACGCTCGATTTCTTGCTGTCCGAAGCCGGTCTTGCGGCACCTGAAAGAGCCGAAGTTGCCCTCGCGCTTGGCGCGGAATACGATCTGCGACGGCTGCGGCCGGGGCATTCGGTCACTGTTGTCTCGACCATGGACGGCAGCCCCCGCACCGTCTCGCTCGCCGTCGAGGACGGGGTGCGAATCGAGGTGCTTTTCGGCGAGCAGTTGTCCACCCAGGTCTTAGCTCCGGACCCGGAGATCGTAACCCTTGCCGGCGAAGCCGTAATCGACAGCTCGATCTTCGCGGCACTCGACGAAGCCGGCATACCCGCCCGTTTTTCCGTGGACCTTGCGCAGATGCTGGGTGGGACCGTGGATTTCCGCCGCGAGATGGCCGGTGGCGAGACACTAAGGCTTCTCTGGCGCGAGGCGCGGGTGGGCGAGGACAGGATCGGACAACCCGATCTTGCCTTCGCCGCATTGGAGATCGGCGGTTCGCTTTACGAGATCGTATGGCCGGACGACGGCAGCGGTCAGGCGACGATCTACGTCGATGGCGAGGTGCTGCGCGTCTTCGCACAGCCGGTCGAGGGTGCGCGCCTCAGCTCGGTGTTCGGACGCCGCACGCATCCGGTCTTTGGCAACGTCCGGATGCACACCGGCGTCGATTTCGCAGCGGCACGTGGGACACAAGTTCAATCGACGGCACCGGGGCGGGTTAGCTTCATCGGCTGGCGCGGTGGCTATGGTCGCGTGGTCGAAATCTCGCACGGCTCCGACACCATGACGCGCTACGCGCATCTGAGCGCCGTGCCGGAAGACCTGGCACAAGGCCAACGCGTTGCGGCGGGAGATGTGATCGGCCGCGTCGGCGCGACTGGCACAGCGACGG
The DNA here is from genome assembly GCF_002504165.1 of Pacificitalea manganoxidans. Classification (GTDB taxonomy): domain Bacteria; phylum Pseudomonadota; class Alphaproteobacteria; order Rhodobacterales; family Rhodobacteraceae; genus Pacificitalea; species Pacificitalea manganoxidans. The sequence continues at coordinate 148,990 of NZ_CP021406.1, read as the reverse complement.
GTCCGAACCTGCACTACGAAGTCCTCGTGGATGGGCGCCCCACTGATCCCCTCTCTGACGACCGACTTGCCCAAGCGGCTGAGAGCGAAGCGGATGATACTGCCGCGCTATTGCGTCTGGCCAAGGCGCGCGCGCTTCTGAATGAAAACCTCGGCAGCGAGATTGCCGAAACGACAACCGAAAGGCTCTGACCCATGAGACGCATGACCCAAGCTCTTGCTATCACGCTCGCCCTTTTCCCGGCGGCCCAGGCCCTCGCAGAGGCAACGGCGATCGATGTCCGCAAGACGAACGGATGCGGCTGCTGCCTCTCGTGGATCAACCACCTCGAAGAGAACGGTTTTGTTCCGACCGGCCAGGACATGTTCGGTGGGTCGCTGGTTCGCTTCAAGCTCGACAACGGCGTGCCGCAGCGCATGGTCTCCTGCCACACCGCGCTAATCGAGGGCTACGTGATCGAAGGCCATGTCCCGGCCGCTGACATCCGCCGCCTTCTCGATGAGCGCCCGGACGCAGTCGGTCTCGCCGTGCCTGGGATGCCCTATGGCTCGCCCGGTATGGGGCCTGAAGATGACCGCGAAGCCTATGATGTCTTCCTCATCCGCGAGGACGGGTCGACGGAAATCTTTTCGAGCTACGCCGAAGGATAATCTGGCCCGCCCATGGAAAATCTGTCCCCGATAATGCTCGGCTTTCTCGGAAGTCTCGCTGCCGGTTCGCTCACGGCAGTCGGAGCAGCTCCCGTGCTGTTCGGGCGCATCCCGTCCCGGGCCACGCGCGATCTGTCGCTCGGCTTCGCTGCCGGTGTCATGCTGTCAGCCTCGTTCTTTTCGCTGATCATCCCGGCATTAGATGCCGCAGAGCCGATGTTCGAGAACGGCGCGATGCCTGCGGCCATCGTATGCGTCTCGATCCTTCTGGGCATGGGGGCTGTCGCCCTGATGAACGAAAAGCTGCCGCACGAGCATTTCAAGACGGGACGCGAAGGGCCCGAAGCGGCGTCATTGCGGCGGGTCTGGCTGTTCATCATCGCGATCACGATCCACAACTTTCCCGAGGGTCTCGCGGTCGGGGTCGGGTTCGGTTCCGGTGGCATGGAAGGTGGCCTCCCACTCGCCATCGGCATCGGCTTGCAGAACGCGCCCGAAGGATTGGCCGTCGCGGTGTCGCTGCTGGGCGAGGGATATCCGAAGCTGCGCGCCTGGGGCATTGCGGCGCTGACTGGCATGGTCGAGCCGATTGGCGGTCTGCTCGGGGCCGGCATCATCACACTGTCGGAACCGCTGCTTCCATGGGGTCTGGCCTTTGCCGCGGGCGCAATGCTCTACGTCATTAGCCACGAAATCATCCCCGAAACCCATCGCAGCGGCCATCAGAACAGGGCGACGCTCGGTCTCGCAGTCGGGCTCGTTCTGATGCTGTTCCTTGATGTCTGGTTGGGATGAGGCAATGTCACTAAACAAGGTATCTCCGATGATCGGCGTCTTCGCAGCACTTGCTGCGTTCGCGATCGATCAGATCACCAAAGCCATTGTCGTTGCGAATGCCGTCACTTTAAGCGCCGGGATTCCCGTGTTTCCGGGATTCAACCTCGTCTTTTATAGTAATGACGGCGTGACTTTCGGGATGTTGGGCGGCGCGCCGTGGTGGAGCCTTATCGCTCTCGCTCTTGCCATCTGTGTTTGGCTGGGGGTTATGCTGTTTCGCGCCGAAAATGCGGTCGAAACACTTGCCTATGGCGCGATCATTGGCGGAGCCTTGGGCAATGTTATTGATCGTGTGCGGTATCGGGCTGTAACAGACTTTCTCGATTTCTACATTGGCACAACACATTGGCCTGCCTTCAACATGGCCGATATATTTGTTGTCAGTGGCGTGGGGCTCTTGCTCGCCGCGCCATGGATCAGCGTGCGGCGTTCGATCAAATCGTGAAGCCGGAAATTCTGAACCGCATAGCACTGCGCCACCATTTGCTTTCGCGGATGACGCTTGGTTTCGTCGCCGGGGCGCTGACCGTTCTGACTTTCCCGCCTTTCTCGCTTCTCCTGCTTGTTCCCGTTGCCTATTCCGCGTTGTTTGTCGGTCTTCGCGATCTCTCCTTCGGGCGCGCTTTCCTCGTCGGCTGGGCGTTTGGTCTTGGCCAGTTCGGTTTCGGGATTTCGTGGATCGCGGAAAGTTTTTACGTCGAGGCCGAGCGGTTCGGGACGATGGCGATCCCGGCCGTCGCGGGATTGTCCGCAGGTCTCGCGATTTTCCCGGCCATTGCCGCCGCGCTTTTCGCCGAAATCACGCGGCGCGGAGCCATGGGCAGTCTCTTGGCCTGCCTCGCGTTCGCGACCTCCTGGACCGTGGCAGAGTGGTTGCGTGGTCACGTTCTGACAGGGTTTCCATGGAACCTCGCCGGCTACGCACTTGTAGACTACGCCGCCCTTCGCCAGACCGCCGCCTGGGTCGGAAGCTATGGGCTAAGCTTTCTCACCGTGTTCGTCGCGGTACTCCCCGGCGCGGCTGCCATGGCGTCCGGGCGGCAACGATTGACCATCCCGCTCATGGCGCTGGCCGGCATAGCGACGATGTGGGCTGTCGGCACGCTTCGCCTCCAGTCGGATGCACAACAGCCACCCACTGTCGACCTGCGCATTGTTCAAGGCAACATTCCACAAGAGGAGAAATGGGCTCCCGAGAACCGCGAGGCGACCTTCGCGCGCTATCTTGAGCTTTCAACCCGGCCCGGAGATTTCGACGTGCTTCTCTGGCCGGAAACCGCCTTTCCGGGTTTCCTCGATGAGGATACGGAGGCGCGGGCCCGCATTGCCGCTGCGTTACCGGACGGCAGCGTGCTGCTCACCGGAGTGCCGGACCGTGTACCGAGCGATGATGGCATGCGATATTTCAACACGGTCCAGGCTTTTGGCGATACCGGCAAAATCCTGACCGGATACGCGAAACACCATCTCGTACCCTTCGGCGAATATGTGCCATTCCGCGGCTGGTTGCCCATCGAGCGGCTCACGGCGGGTCTGGGCGATTTTACGCCCGGACCGGGCCCGCGAACGCTTGCGCTTCCGGGTGTGCCGCTGGTCGCCGTGGCGATCTGCTATGAGATCATCTTCCCAGGGCATGTGGTCGACGACCTGTTCCGGCCGGACTGGATTTTCAATGCGACCAACGATGCTTGGTTCGGAACCAGCATTGGACCGGAGCAGCATCTCGCCTCCGCACGCATGCGCGCTGTCGAGGAAGGGCTTCCCATCGTCCGGGCCGCAAACACAGGGATCTCCGCGATCATCGACGCAAACGGTGACCTCGTCGCGCGGCTCGGCAACGGAGAAACCGGTGTCATAGATGCGGCTCTGCCCTCTGCTCATCCGTCAACGCTCTATGCGCGCTTCGGCGACTGGGCGCTGCTGGCTCTCATCTTCACTACTTGGGCCGTGGGACTGGCTGCAGGTCTGGTCGGCACACACCGGTGCAACAAGAGAACAAGAACGGAGAAAAAGTCATGCTGGTAATCGCGGGCATTGTCGCGGGTGCGATCTGGGGTGGATATCTGGCGCGACGCCGAAAAGGAAACCGGCTGGATATCCTCCAGTATGCGGCGAGTTCGGCGATCGCCTTCGGTCTTCTCACCTATTTCATATCGGTGGTCCTCTTGCGCATCTTTTTTTAAGAAGGGTTTCGAAACAGCACCGACATGAGACGGCTTTTCAACATATTGCTGTACGGGTTCTTGGCGATCTGTATCACGGCATCGGTTGGTGCCGGGTTGGTCTATTTTCTGCTGAGCGCATCCGTTCCCGATTACGACGAGGACTTCACGGTCGCAGGCTTAGGCGGACCGGTCGACATTCTGCGAGATTCTTCGGCAGTCCCGCACATCTCCGCAGCTTCCGCTGCGGATGTTTACTTCGCGATCGGCTTCGTTCACGCCCAAGACAGGCTCGGTCAACTGTTAAGGGCAAGGCGAAAAGCGGAAGCTTCGTGGCCATCGGATGAGATCTTGGACCTTGAGCCAGCGGTCTCAGACGCGCTCGCATCCTATGCCGCCGGCGTTAATGCGTGGCTGGAGCTAGTGTCGGAAGGCGGGCGTGGCCGAGGCTCTCCGGAGCTGCTGATCGCAGACGAACGGTCGATCGCGGCCTGGACACCCGGCGATAGCCTGAGGATTGCCCGGTCTTTCCTGAATGGCCTGCGACCGGGAAGCGCACGGGAAGGAATGCCGAGTATATCAGGTGCCATTATACCGGCGGATCGCCTGAGAGTGCCCGAACTGTTTGCGACTGATCCGGAGCAGCGCCTTGATGCATGGGCGATCGACGGCGACCGAACAGCGACCGGAACGCCAATTCTAGCCGCCGATATCAGCGGTTCCCTGTCGCTTCCCTCGGAATGGTATCTCGCAGATCTTCAATTTTCGACAGGGCCGGCCATAGGGGCCACAATACCGGGCGTACCTTTCGTTATTGTCGGTCGCAATGCGCGCGTCGCCTGGGCCTTCCGGTCATTTCCCGTGCCAGACGAGGAGGCACCAAGGGGGCCGTCACCCGTGCGGGCGGCAGGTTTCTTGACGATGCTGGAGCTGTTCGCGCGTTCGGCCGACGCGATCGATGCCATCGGAGTTGCCGCAGACATGTTGCCGAAGGGCATGGAGGCATTGGCCATTGACCGAGAGACCGTTGCCCGATGGCCAAGAGCGGAGGCCGTACGGGCGTCGTCTTTTCGCGACATTCGACTGGCGGAGCTTGAAGCGCGGCAATCGATCTTCTCGACGGAAGGCGCCATCGGTGTTCAAAGGGACACCGTAAGTTCCGTGGCGCGAACCCTCCTGCCCCTGATGGCGAAAGAGCTTTGGTTCGTGCAGTCCAGAGACAGCATCGAAGGCACCGATGCGGACAGCCTTCGTCGTGAGCTTCTGGACAGGCTTGCCTCGTGGAATGGCGAAATGGATCGCTATTCACCGGAACCTCTGCTGTTCTGGACCTGGGTCCGGGCTTTGCAGCAGCGCATTTTGAAGGACGAGTTTCCGACAGCGGAGCAACTCTGGACCCGTCCGAACCCAAACTTTCTTTATGCGGTACTCAGCGATCGTCGCGGTAGCGCGATCTGGTGCGACATCCGCCTATCCTCACCTCGCGAGACATGTGAGGAGCAGGTTCGCGTGGCCCTGGATGATGCCCTTGGCTGGCTGGTCGATCGATATGGGCGCGATCCCTCGACGTGGACCTGGGGGGAGGAGCATAGATTGGACATGCAGTGGTCGCCAATCAGTTCACGTGGGTTGCTGACCGACCTGCTGTCCCTTCAAGCGCCGATTTCAGGCGATCCGTATACGCTATTCTTGACATCATTTGGTGTCGAAGAAGACCGTCCATTCCTTGTGAGTGCCGGAAGCAATTTTCAGGCGGTCATGTCGATATCGGAAGCAGCGGGATCATACTACATCTCGCCCACCGGACAGTCGGGACATCCGCTATCTCGATTCTACGACAATCTCTTTCCCTCGTGGATACAAGGCGAATACCTCGCCATGTCGACCGATCTGTCACTGGCCCGTGGCGGCGCTTCCGGGATCTCGCGGCTCACACCGGCTACCTCCGACAACCCTCGGATGAGCGAGGGCCAGAGCGAATGATCACGAACTTCTTCTTCCTTTACGACCCTTTCGGCTATGTGCTGTCACCGGTGTCGCTCATTGTTGTCGGTCTTACAGTATGGCTGTTTTTGCGTGGGCTCAAAATACACGCTCGCTGTCTCGGAAGGGTTTCTGGTTGGCGTCGAACCGCCTTCTTTGTCGGCCTCGCAGCCGTCCTCGTCGCGACGAATGGGCCGCTCGCGCCATTGGGGCACAGTCTGTTTTCGGTACATCAGGTCGAGCATCTTCTTCTGCGACTGGTAGGACCGCTTCTTATCGCGGTTTCTCAGCCCTGGCTTGGCCTTCAAGCCGGATTGAAAAGGGAAGGGCGCCGACGCCTTGCCGCGATTGGGCGTGCGCGCATCCCGCGATTCTTGGCGCTTCCTGCATCTGCCACCTCCTTGTTGATTGGTGCGCTTTTCGTCTGGCAGATCCCGATGATCTACGCCCTTACACAACGTATTGCGGCGATGGAAGCGCTGGCACATCTGTCTATGGTGCTTGCTGGGCTTTGGTACTTTGCTATGCTGTTCGATCTGCGTGATCCGCCTGAAGGAGCGCGGCGCGGCGCTCGGCTGATGTCAGGGTTCCTGGTGGTCGTTTCCAACATCCTTCTGGGCTCCCTGACAACGCTCAAGGAGGTGCCCCTCTATGGATCAGAAATCATCGCAGCGAGCGGTGGTCGACTTCGCGCCCTGGCTGACGAGACAATCGGTGGCTACGTAATCTGGGTCCCGTCGTCGATGGTTCTCATCGCGGCAATCATTCTGGTGCTGAACGGCTGGAACGCGGCGGAGGAACGGCGCTGGACGTCCCGCTACGACCTGATGCGCCAATCGAATGCGGCGGCGCTCGAGTTTCCGGAAACCGCGGAGGAACTGCGTCTGAAAGTAGAGAAGCCGAACCGGGACATGGGCCGTACGCTCGCCCTTGGCGCATTCTCCATGTTCATGGTTGTCATGATTACCGTCGTGACCATCGTCTATGCCCTCGGATAGATTGAATTCGACATGAGACCAGACGCATTCTTCTCCGCTAGGGCCCGCCTGTTTCGCCACTGCCACGGCCGGACACATATTGTAGTGTCCTTACGCGTACCGGGTGCTTGCGCTGGCCCACGGCGGCGAGCGTCACTTTGGCCGTGATCGCCATCGAAGTGATCAACGTGGCCCTGTGCCGACGATTTTCCTGATCTGACGGAAGATCATCTCCTCCCATCAGGCGTAGATGTCGATCGGTGTTCCGTCTTTCACCATTGCATAGATGTCCTCGATCTGCCGATCTGTGACCGCGATGCAGCCAGCTGTCCAGTCGCGGACATCCGTTGGGTCGATCCCTGGGCGTGGACCACCATGGATGAAGATGTCGCCGCCGGGGGAAAGGCCCTGCGCTTCAGCGAAGGCTATGTCGGCCTCATTCGGATAGGAGATGCCAACCGAAAGATGATACGTACTGTCGGGGTTGCGCTTATCGACTACGTAAGCGCCCTCAGGGGTCCGGCCGTCTCCCTCGAATTGCTTGTGACCCTCAGGAGCGAAACCCAGCCCGACCGGATAGGTTTGCAATACGCGATCGGCTCCGTCCAGAACAAGCAAACGCTGCCCCTTGTAAAGCCGAACACGGGTCACCTCGGGTCCGCCATAGCTGCGGAACTTGCTGGCACAGCCAGACAAAAACGCTGCCAACCCGCCCAACAGGACGGCGCGGCGGGGAAATCGGATGGTCTTCACTGCTCGATGCCTCTTTCGTGAGGTCTGATATGGACATTACGTTACCTTGCAAATGCTGCGTGATCAATGTCCGTGGGCAAGCGCGGCCTTTGCCATCTCTGGACCAACCTGCTCACCGCTGAATGGCTTGCGGGCCTACCGCAGCGCCTTGAGGGCGACCGGCAGGGAGGCCACGGCAAGCCTTAATCGAACAACTCGTGAAGCCAGGATTTGCGCCGATAGCCGTGCTTGCCGTCGCCGCCGCCGTGCTTTCGGCGCCGGTAGCCGCGATCATCGTCGTAGCCGCGCGGCTCAGGCACCCGCTGAGGCGCCACATCGGGTGCCGAACGCTCGATGATCTTGTCCAGTTCGCCCCGGTCGAGCCAGACACCCCGGCAATCGGGACAGAAGTCGATCTCGATCCCCTGGCGGTCGGTCATGCTCAAGGGCACCTCGCAAACCGGACACATCATCCTGCCCTTCACGCTCATGTCTCGTCTCGGCTCCTTTCCGGGTTCTCCCAGTTCAATGACCATGTGCCAGCGCCCCTTTGGCCAAGCCTTCGCCAACCTGTTCACCGCCGGACGGCGGCGCCTTGGCCTCTTGGCTGTTAAGCAGGCGCAGGGCGTTGGCCACCACCAGCAATGACACTCCTACGTCGGCTGCAATAGCTCCCCACATCGATGCCAGTCCGAACGCGGTAGCGACAACGAAAACGCCCTTGGTCGCCAAGGAAATACCGATGTTCTGATGGATAATCGACATTGTCCGGCGCGAATGACCGATCAGCCAAGGCACCTTGCCGAGGTCGTCGGTCATCAGGGCAATATCCGCCGTCTCGATTGCCGCGTCCGAACCAACAGCACCCATCGCGATGGCGTAATGCGCGCGCGCCATGGCGGGGGCGTCGTTCACCCCGTCGCCGATCATGGCCACCATGTCATGCGTTTCGACCAGTTCTTCGATGGCTGTCACCTTGTCTTCGGGCAGAAGCTCGGCACGGACCTCGTCGATGCCGACCTCGGCGGCAACAGCGCGCGCTGTCCGCTCGTTGTCGCCCGTCAGCATGACGATGGTCTTCACGCCTTGCGCGTGGAGCTGTGCCACGATGCCCTTGGCGTCGGGGCGGATACGGTCGCGCAATTCAAGGATGCCGGTCACGCCGGTGTCGTCGCCCACGGCAACAAGGGTGCTGCCAGCCCCTTCGATGCGGTCGCGCAAATCCTTCGGAATGGCGTCGCCGAAACCCTTCTCCTCGGCAAACCGGTCCGACCCTAGCCAGATCGACCGGCCGTCAGTGCGTCCTTCAAGTCCCCTACCAGGAACGGTTCGGGTATCTTCCGCGGCGGACACCTTGATGCCGTCGGCTTCTGCCCGCGCGAGAATGGCGCGCGCCAAGGGATGCGAGGAACGTGCCTCGAGCCCCGCGGCGAGGGTCATCAGATCCTGCGCCGATGCTCTACCCAGCGGATGCACCGCCGCCACCTCGGGCTCGCCCATGGTGATCGTGCCGGTCTTGTCCATGGCCAGTGCAGTGGTCTTGCCCGGTGCCTCAACATATGCACCGCCCTTGATCAGCACCCCGGCCCGCGCTGAGGCGGTGAGTGCGGCAACGATGGAGACCGGTGTCGAGATGACCAGAGCACACGGGCAGGCGATCACCAGCAGCACGAGTGCATTGTAGAACCAATAATCCCAAGCCCCACCGAAAATGAGCGGCGGCAGCAGGGCAATTGCAATGGCGAGAGCCATGACGATAGGCGTGTAGATGCGGGCGAACTTCGCCACCCATTGCTCCACCGGCGCGCGGCGGGCATGGGCGTCGCCGACCATGCGGATGATCTTGGCCAAGACGGTGTCCGAGGCGGCCTTCGTGGCGCGCACCGTCAGTGTGCCTTCGCCGTTGATCGTACCGGCATAGACATCGTCGCCCCGTTCCTTTGGGACCAGCGCACTCTCTCCGGTGATTGGCGCCTGATCGACGGCCCCTGCCCCATCGACAACCTCACCATCCAATGGGATGCGGTCTCCGCCGCGCACGACGAAACGTGCGTTGATAGCAACCGCAGAAGCCGGAACGTCCGCTTCCGATCCGTCATCATAAAGAACTCTTGCCGTCGGCGGCGCCAGGTCGAGCAGAGCTGAAACCGCATTCCTCGCACGCCCGACGCTCCAGCTTTCGAGGAAAAGCGAGAGCGAGAAGAAGAACGCGACCGTCGCCGCCTCGAAAAATTCGCCGAGGCCAATTGCACCCGCGACTGCGACTACCATGAGCAGGTTCATGTCGGGCGACAGCCGCCGAGCGGACGACCATGCCTTGGGTGCCACGAGCCAGACACCGAACAGGATCGCAACCGCGAATAGCCCTGCCTCGACCAGTGGCATCGGCGCTTCGCCGTGACCCGCGAAGAGGCCGAGCGCCCCGCCCATGCCGGTCTCGATGATGTGCCACAGAAAACCCGCGGCCCAGAAGCCGCCACTGAGCGCCGTAAACAGCCGCTGTCGTGCAAGATGGGCCGCCTGGTCGACCGACGCATTTTCGGCATCCCAGGGCTTGGCGGTCATGCCGGTGCTTGCGACCAGTTCTGCAATTTCGCCGTCCGATACACTCTTGGCGCTGTCGAGAATAGTCATCCGTCCATTGATCACGTCGAACGCGAGATGCTCGGCCCCACCGATCTTCGGGCCGACCACCTTGTTCAGGATTGCTACCTCCTCGGCGCAATCGAGGCCGGCCACCTGAAAACTGCGCCCGCCCGCTGGCGCGGGCGTCGCCGGAACGATGTCGCCGCACGTTCCGGCGCTCCCGCAGCAGCTGCCGCCGCTTGTCTCGGCATCTTCGGCGTGATCGTGGTCGTGACGATGGGTGTCGGACGGCATGAATGGACCTCTGGATTCGGGTGCTTTACCAGGACATAGCCCCTACAGTAGCTAGAGCTTCAAGAGCAAAATACGGTGGTATTTCAGTTTGTTTTATTGCTAGAGGATGCGGCGACCGGCTCCATCACGCCTTGAGGCATGAACAGCCGCTGCAAAGAAAAACAGTCACGAAAGGAAGCTTGATGCGGGTTTTGATGCTGAAGCAAAAAATGATGGTTGCAGTGGTGCTGTCGCTTACGGCCGGATGCGCAGTCCAGCCGACTGGGCCGGGCGACGCGGCAGACCAGCGGGGCAACGTTCCCGAAGCCGTGATTGCAATGGCTGCCCCGGATCAGGATGTTGCAACCGCGCGCTTGGTGCCCGAGGACGGGTGCTACTGGTACGAACACAGCGGCCCCGTTGAAACGACCTTGCTGCCGCTGCGCACGGCGAACGGCAACCCTATCTGCGTCGCGCGGGAAGTGTGACGACGACCCGCACGTCACATCAATGCGCTGAGAGTTAATTACCTCATTCAACTTCTCGCGGTAACGCTGTCCTCAGCCGAATAAAGATGTGCTGTCGATCCGATCTCGACGTTCGGATAAAGCTCGTTGATGTGTGCCATAACCATCCGCACGCAACCCGAACTCGCACGACCGCCGATGCTTCTCGGATAGGGTGTGCCGTGTATCCGAAGATAGGTGTCGCGATCACCGACATAGAGATAGAGCGCCCGTGACCCGAGAGCGTTTTCCGGCCCTGGTTCCATCCCATCGGCCCATTGTGCGTTCACGGGATCGCGTTCGATCATGTTTTGTGTTGGCGTCCAGTGCGGCCACCTGACCTTGCGCTTGATGTTATAAACACCCGGCTCGTAGAGGTTGCCCCGCGCGATCGCCACGCCGTAGCGCATCGCGGTTCCACCCTCCTCAATGTGGTAGAGATACCGCGCGACCGCATCGACATGGATGTCTCCCGGCACGAGGCCGTCCTTCGCGTCCACACGCTGAGGCAAGAAACGTGGGTGTAGTCCCCAAGGGTTTGACGTGGCCGGATCGAAGCCGGGCGGGCTGACTTGCGCGTCCCATTCAGCCTTCTGCGCCTCGGTGGGCCAGTTATCGGCAAACACAGGGTTGGCCACAGTCGCCGAAAAGAGCGCTGTTGTCGTTTGAATAAAGTGTCGTCTTGTCAGCATGTCGTACCCTTTCGGTTCCCACCGGCGATCAATGGCAAGAACGATATACATTCTCGTCGGCTAGATAGGACTTCTAGTGGCTAGAGGTTCAAGGGTAAATTTTCGTGAACGCATGCAGGCGACCCTTGTAGCACATGCTTGCCTTGCGGGCGGGTTAACGGCCAACCAGGTCAGGTCCGAATTAGCGTGGTAAAGCGGGAGTCAGGGGGCGGAGTAGGACAGATTTGCCGAATTGGTCCCCCGGTGGATCGGTTTTGGTCGAAAGATACTATCCTGACACCCTGTCGATCTTCACCCGCCCGTGTCATTGGCCGAAACTTCGGCTTGGAACTCACGTTGTCGCTCAGGCCAGGTGCTCTTGATGTAGACGAGGATAGCCGCGATCTCTGCGTCTGTCAGATCCTCTCCGAAGGCCGGCATGTCGCTCTCGTATCCCGGCACGACGGCCCCGACCCCGCCTTTAGTGATCTGAAAAAGCATGCGGTCTGAATGGTGCCAAGTGTGGCCTGAGTCATCATGCGGCGGGGCCGGCATTCTTCCTGTGTCAAGACGACGACGCCAATCGGGCTGACCCTCGAGGCTGGCACCATGGCAACTGGCGCAGTTGTCCGCATAAAGCTGTTGCCCTGCCATGACCTGGGATGCAAGCACGGGCTCTCCCAAAAACGTCAGTCCCTCGACACGCGGGTCAACCGGTTCCGATTGGGCCAGCACCACAACGCCGGTGGTCGCGAGCGCGGACACTAGGGCAGCGAGGTGCGCTGACCGCCTGACCGTACACTTCGCCGATCGATCTTTCGGCCCTTTATTCATCGGCATAAACTGAAATTCCGTCTGGGCCAAAGGCGTAGGTCCTTAGCGTGCCTGACTTGACCGCAGCCATGCCCGGGTGCATTCGCGGGCATTCCCGGCAAGGTGATACCCGTTATCGCCGGACGGGTTTCCAGCAGCCGCTCGATGATGTCGACGGGGACGAGACCGCTGACATAGTAGCCGTCGATTTCGGCCAAGTGGCAGCCGATGCCCTGGGCGGGCACACCGACTTCGACCGAGCGTTTGTCGAAGTCGCGGTCATCCACACGCGTTACGGTAAAGCCGTGTTCTTCGAGATAATCCCCATAGGCATCACAGCAGCCGCAGCCCGGATCGCGCCAGATGGTGATCTGCCTTTCGCTGCCCGTCAGACCGGGCGCCACATCGCCTGTCGCTTGCGCCCAAGCCGATGTGGTCAGGCCCACCATTCCGACAATGCCGCTGCCAATCAGACCAAGCGCGTTTCTTCTCTGCATCATTTTCTCCATCATAGTTCTCCTGTTTCGATCCAGGTTGCGCCGCCGTCACGGCTGAATTTCAAGATGCCGCCCAACAGGGCAGCGATGTAGGTCTCGTCTCTTGGATGAACCGCAACAGCGGTCGCAGCTTTGCTGGCCCGCTTTTGCCAGATGACTCCGCCGTCCTGCGATGCCCAGAGGCCCGAACGCAGAGCGGCATACATCACTTCCGGCGCCGAGGGGGCACTGGCCAGCGACAGGATCGGTTGACCGCCTGGCAATGGCGCTTCGGACGGTGGGGCTTCACCCGCAACCAATGCGTCCATCGCGTTGCCTGGCTGCACGTCCTGCCAGCGACAAAAGCAATCGGGCACCCGCGCAAGGCCAACCTCGGTGCCCGCATAGATCCAGATCCCGCCCATGCCGGTTTCAAGCTCGACCGAAGCCAGAGCAAGAGGTTCGCGCTCTGCGTCGTCGAGCCAGGGGCGGTCCATGGCGAGCGACCAGGTTGCGCCGGCGTCCTCGCTCTTCCACAATCCGTCGCCGCGAACCGAGGCATAGATCATGTCCGAGTTCCGCGAGGCGATGGCAACGGCATTGATCTCTCCGTCAGGCAGCCCAGCGTCGCTGACGCGCCACGAAGCGCCCCCATCTTCGGAAGTGCTGACACCGCCCACGGCGAGCCCCGCAACCACACGGCCGGGCCGGTCGCGATGGGTCGCCAGCGACAGCACGTTCCCCGGTGTCTCTGCCGCGGTCCAAGTCCGGCCGTCATCGTCACTGACGAACAGCCCTCCTCTCGCCAGCAGAATGGTATCGCCATCAAAGGCAAGTGCCGCTGGATCACCATCGCTCGCCGCGAGTGCGAACCCCGGCAACATCGAAGCGACGCCGATACTGAGTGCCGCGGTGAGTACCTTGCGCCGGTTTGGCCGACATCCAATCTCAATCGACTTCAATCTGCATGCTCCTCTGCTCATGCGACGCGGATCACGCCCATCATCCCGGCCGCCTGGTGCTCAAGGATGTGGCAATGGAACATCCAGTCTCCGGGATTGTCGGCGACCAGGGCGATTTCGACCTGCTCGCGCGGCGCGATCAGCACGGTGTCCTGCCATTCACGGAATTCGGTCGGCACGCCATCGCGGCTGATGACGCGGAAGGAGTGGCCGTGCAGGTGGATCGGATGGTCGAAGGCAGTGGCGTTCGTCATTTGGAGGATATGGCTCGCGTCGCGCTCCAATGTCAGGAAGGGATCGAGCATGTGCCCTTCGGCCGCGACGCCATTGACGAACCACATGCCGCCACCCACAACGCCACCCATCATTCCGCCCATCATGCTGCCGGACTGGCTCGGGCCCATCTGGCGCTCGACCATGGCGCCCATCATGCCCCCGGTGAACAGGATTTCGTGACGACGGGCTGCGTTCAGATCAGGTTCGATCAGTGGATTGGCTGGAAGGGCAATTTCCCATTCCGGCGGCGTGGCACGCAGGGGCGTTTCGTCAAAGACGACATCCAGCAGGTTAAATTCATTATCGCGATAGGCGCGGTCGACGATTTGAAGCGTGGTTCCCGGGTCGGCAGGGCAATCGAGCATTATGTCGGCACGCATCGCCGGGCCCAGAACCACGACACCGTCAGGCGCGGCGTGCGGGGTGATCGGCTGGCCGTCGAGCGCAATGATGCGCGCGGAAAGGTCGCCGAAGTCGAGCGCGAAGATGCGGGCGTTGGCGGCATTGATCAGCCGCAACCGGATGCGTTCGCCTTGCCGCACCACGAAGACATCGGGAACACGCCCATTTATCGTGACAGTATTGCCCAGACGGCCCGCATGGCTCATGTCCATGGCTGCGCCGAAGTCATCCGCAATCGCCGCGTCCCGCGTCAGCCGCCAGTCGTCAAGCAGCCAGGTGACATCGCGGTCGACCCGCGGCGGGTTGGATTCGTCGATGATGAGTGGTCCGGCCAGCCCACGTCCGACCTGCTCGAAACTGCGCTGGTGGGGGTGATACCAAAAGGTCCCGGCATCGATCGCGTCGAACTCGTAGGTGAAGGTTTCTCCGGGTGCGATCGGCTTCTGCGTCAGGTGTGGAACCCCGTCCATCGCGTTCGGCAGACGAAGTCCGTGCCAATGGACGGTGGTTTCCTCGTCCAGACCGTTTGTGACGACGATGCGCAGCCGATCGCCTTGCCGAACCCGTAGCTCCGGGCCGGGAACCTGACCGTTGAAGCCCCAAACGGGGGTTGCGGGATAAGGTTCTGGGACCAGCCTTGCCTGTCCCGGCGCGGGGCGCAGCGAAAAGCTGCGGATTTGCGGCTCGGCGCGCAGAGGCTTTCCGAAAGCCGCGTGTCGCTTTGCCTTTAAATCTGAGACATGGCGCTTTGAGCGTCGAGTTTTGTCCTTAACTGTGAGATTCGGCTGTCTTTGGTCCTGTGCTTCTGGCGCGCTGTTGCGCAACATGATCAACTGCGGCAAGCAGACGTGGCTCTCTCTCGAAGGCGCGCAACAGAGCAATTCTTACATAGTCGTCGGCACCGGCGCTGGATATGGCCGCTTTTATCAGCGGACGAGACTGGGCCGCAGCGATCGCCGCAAGGCAGAACAGCCTCACTTCCGGTCTGGGGCTCTGAAGAGCGAATAACGGATCCCCGCGGACGGCCTTGAGCGACATGCCAAAGGTGACCGCGCGCATCGCACGTCGAAGTAGGTTGGGGCGGTTTGACGTCGCTGCGTGCTCAAGCAGCCCTGCCCCGCAGCGCGCACGGTCTATCAGTTTTTCAGGCAACTTTTCGTCACCGGGCTTTGCGAGGCTCCGAACAAGTAGGGTCCCGCAAAATTGGCAATCAAATGCCCAGGATCGCCGCCAATGCCTGAGCGAGAGGCCGCGTCGGGAACACTCGGGGCAAGACTGGAAAGGAACTTGCGCTGTGAGCATCATCTCCATTTTCGTCATTGCCCTAAAAGTCATTGACTGCACGGTGTCGGGATCGACACGCGCAGCGATAGATATCTTTTCCGCATCGGCCGCCTCAACGTCGAAGTCCAGGGCGGCGCCATGTCGTGTATCGATCTCGATATGGGCCAGCAGTTCCGCGTCATTACAGTAGTTGGCCGCAGCCAGCCGAGACAACCAACCTGACAACAACTCGTCTGGCAGCGGCGCGACAGTCTTTGGCAGCGGGCGCGGCTTCACACCCGGGACTTCTCGAGCCGCCGCCCAGCGGACGCGTGACGCGACCAAACCGGCGTCCATTTTGCGATTGCGTCATCGGTGATGCATTCATCACCAGTGACAATGGCGTCGATGGAAAGATCCTTGATCAGGGCGAAGATGCGCGAGGTCACCCCACCGGTCAGTGCAAGCATCTGCTTGAGCGACTTGACCTTCAGATTGGATTTCTTCTCGAGGGGCATTGCCGCGATGAGTGTTTGAATCATGTCCGAGAACTCGGCATCGTCGCGCCAGTTTGGCAGGTGATGTTCGTCCAGCCGCCTGGCAAGCTGGAGATCACCACGGATGGCATCGACGGCCTCGCTGACCCCGAGGCATACCAGCGACACTTCGAGTTCATTGCTGAGATACCGCAGAACATTGAGAAAGCGGCGCTGTTCGCGGTGGGTCCCGGCCAAAAGATTGTGGACCTCGTCGATCATGATCATCCGCAGGCCAAGGTCGCGCAAGAGTGCGATGACACGGACTTCGAGGGAAGCCACATTTTGAGCGCGGGCGCTCAGTGCCGTCGCCGGGGCGCCGACGGCGGCCAAGATGTGCAGATAGAACCGCCGTTCGTCGGGTGCGGGCGGCGCTTGCAACAGCAGAAGCGGTGTGCGCGTGATGCCTGACGGCGGATCGTATTCTGGTGCGTACTTGCGCGACAGGTTTCGGGCGATCATCGTCTTTCCGATCCCGGACGCGCCATGCACAAGAAGGCCAGGCATACGGGTTTGCCTTGGCGCCTCGATCATACCCTGCAAACGGTCCAGCACTTGTTCGGCCCGCGGAAAGCCGATCCAAATGTCCGATTGAATGAGGGCGATCCGACCGTCTTCCTCAGTTGTCCCTGCCGTCAATTCACCATCTCTCTACCTTGAACAATGGGCGCGATGTATCACCCGTATCGATCGCGCGCAGCCCTTCGGTTGTCGCGACAGCCGAGTTGGCGCCCTCCAATGTCCCTTTTCTTTCACGGGATCGGCGTTCGGCCTTCGTGAGGCCCCGGCTTTCAGCTTCGATCTGGCGTTGCTGTCGGATCAGCTCAGCCAGGACCAGCTCATTGGACCCGGACTTGCCAAGTGCACGGGCCTTCCTCATGGCTTCGCGATATTCCCAGAGCGGCACGGGCGGAATTTCCAGGTTTCTGTAACGCGCCTCAACATATCGGCCATCGTCCAATTCGACCCAGATCATTGAGATATCGCGAGGGTCGTAGCGAACGACCACCTTCCCATCGCTGCGCCCAATGTGGCCTGCAAGAGCATCCGACCAGTACCGTATCTGAAACAGATGGATGCCGTCACGCCTGACCTTGCGCAATTCGCTCGGCAAGAAGCTCACCCGAAAGGCTTCCATCTCGAAGGGGATGTCGCCCATCATTTGCTCTGAGAGCGCCTCCCATTTGGCGACGGGCGTACAGCCAAGACTTGAATGAATGCTGTTGTTGTAGCGGCAGATTTCCAGGGCAAACCAGCGATCGAAGTCGCCTAAAGTCATCGTGGCCATGCCTTCGGCATCGTAGTCGCCCTTGGCCACGACCGAGGATTGCGTTGTTCCAGGCAACAGGTGCACGGCCCCCATCATCGTGCCGATCAATCGTTCGATGTGCCCTCCGAAATGAGGACTGCCTGGCGGCCGATAGACCAGATCGATCCCCCATTCCGCACATGCCGACCGAAAGGCATGCGACCGGAAATCGCGCCCGTTATCGACGTGGATGCTATGCGGTTTACCCTGCGCGGGCCAAGGAACATTGCACACCAATTCCGCCAGAAGTTCCGCCTTGGGGGCCACAGCCTGTGTCAGGCAAAGCGCCACTGACAGACGCGAAGGGGCCTCCAGAGAGGTGTAGTATCCAGTTACCATCCGCGTTGCGATGTCGATCGCCAGCGTGACCCAAGGCCGCCCAATTGGTTGGCGTTCAAAGCTGTCGACAAGAATGATGTCCGCCGGCGTATGATCAATTTGGACGATCTCCAGTGGCACACTGGCCTTGACCTCACCTGTGACCGGCGCAAATTTCTGGCGGGCCACCTTTGCGCCCTCTCGTGCTTTCGCAACTTCGCGGGCATCCATCGCATCCAGACGACGCTGAACCGTCCGCCGTGTCGGCGGCTGCAAGCCTTGTTGCCAGCACGCGCTGCGGATTTCTGTCACGACGCGCGACAGGCTCGAACGCTCCCGGCGCAAGAAATAACGGCGAAGATGTTCTTCGATCACCGCTTCAACTTTGCCGGATATCAAAGTTGTTCCAGTCGGGCGGCCCCGTTTCCGCGGCACCAGAGCGCTCGTGCGCCCACCCTCTTCGGCCAGCCGCTTTAACCAACGCCATACCGTAGCCCTGCTGACACCGAGTTCCCAAACGGCATCATTGATGCCACTTTCCAGACCGCCAGTACCTTTCAGATATGCCTGAACAAGCGGACGCAGCACTGCAGCCCTGCGCGCCTCTTCTGCACCAACGGCAACTGAGTCTTCGCCATCATTTTCCATCGATATCTGCCGCACAAGCCTGTGAACCCTGTCTCAGGTTTAAGGGCAAAAATATCGGAATTAAAGGCAAAATCTCATATTTAAGGGCAAAACACAGTCGTTGAATTCATTGAATTTCTCATCTCACAATTAAGGGCTACGCGACACCTGCAGCGTGGAGGCGACGGACTCAGACAGTACGCTAGGCTTGAAAGTGCCTTGCGCGACCGACAGTAATGTGGCTCCGAATACGCCGGCGGCCGCCGCTTCCGTCGGCGTAGCGATACCCAGCAGGATCGTCCCGATTACGCAGAAGATGATGATGCTGAATGGAAGGATCCCCGCGATGGCTTTGGCCACGTCCCTGAGAGAAATAGGGTTGAGCAGTTCGTCGCCTTTGCGTGGCGCCACTGACGGCGTCAAGACCAGCCGGAGGGCGATGTAGGCAATGAACATGGCGGCAAGTAAAATGCCGGGCAGGATGCCAGCGATCAGGAGCTTGGCGACGGAAACGTTCGTCAGCATGGCGGTGATAACAATGGCGATGCTCGGCGGAATGATCGGGGCCAGCGAGGCACCCGACAGTATTGCGCCAATCGTGAGTCGGCTGTCGTAACCCCGGCGCATCATCTCAGGGTAGAGCAGCCGCGCCATCATCGCGGACACACCCATGGTGGATCCCGATAGGGCTCCGAAGATCACCGAGAGCACTAGCGTCACGATGTAGAGCCGACCGTGGATCCCGCGGATGAGCGTGTCCACTGAGTCTAGCAGTCGGTTTACGGAACCTGACCTGAACAGTATCTCGCCCATTAGGATAAAGAGGGGCACGGCGGCTAGGACGGTCCCGGTTAGCGTGTCGAAGATCGAATTGACGATTAGCGGAAATCCCTTCGACCCCACTAGCAGAAGTAGTCCGCCGATATTGGCGAGGAGAAAGCCGACGAACATCGGAACGCCGGAGGCGAAGACGATGATCAGGAACGCGAACCCGCACGGAATGAGAATCCACCACGCCATCACAGGACCTCCTGGCGGCAGCGTAGCGCCGTATGAAGCCCGGCATATGCGTCGCGGAAAAAGTATAGAGCAGACCAGAGAAACCCGTATGTGATCCAGATCGAGATGAAGACCTTTTGGATTGAGCCGACCTTGATTAGGAGAATGCCGTCGACGAACTGGCGATGGTTCTCAACGAGCGAAAGTACCGTGATAAGCAGGCAAACGATGCCCGATACAAGGTTCAGTGCAACCACCCAACGATCCCGCGCCCGCTCGCCGAGATATTCGAGCACTGCGGACAGAGCAACGTGAGCCTTGTCTTGTGTGATCTTTGGCATCGACATCATCACCGAGGCGAGAAGCAGGTAGGATACGGTCTCTTCGACCCACCACTGCGGCTTGCTGAAGAAATATCTTGCCACGATCTCGAGTAAATAACTGCCTACGATGGCCAGAAGGCACAACTTGGCGATCACGTAGAACACGCTCGTGATCGCATCTCGAAGGGTTCCGAACTGATTTGACATACTGCTTGGGCTTTCCATTTGACAGTCTCCTCACTGCGCCCGTTGAAGAGGAATTGCAGCTTCAACGAGCGCAGCGATGTCACTTCGTGAGACCAGCGTTCTCGGCAAGTTCGCGCAGGGCTGTGGCCGCCTCGCCGCAGCAGGTCTCGGCCAACTGCCAGTTGTGCGACACCCAGCCATCTTGAACTATGTCTGCGTTCTCGGGGGAAAGCTTGACAACTTGCACACCGAGGTTCTCCAGCTGGCTCTGTTCGTTTTCGACGTAAGCGTGGCCGGCTTCTAGATTGTCGTGCTCGAGTGTCACAGCGACCTTTTCGATGAGGGCCTTCTGCGCGTCGCTCAGTCCGTTCCAGCGATTGAGGTTCATCAGGAACAAGCCATCGACATTGCCGAATGACGGCATCACGCGGTAGGGCGCAACCTCGTAATGTTTAGTGGCGACCATGCCACTACTCGGCCCACACGCCCCATCGACGACACCGCGGTCGAGCGCGGTATAGGTTTCGGAAAACGGCATCGCGACGGGCTGGGCCCCCATGGCCGCGATCACACCCTGAAAGCTCGAGATACCGCGTACTTTTAGGCCGGACCAATCGTTTTCCGGGTCAATCGGCATACGGAAGTAGCAATGATACCCCTGCGGGGCCAGCGGCGAGATGGCGATGAGTTTCAGCCCATGAGTCTCCTGGTAGAACGCATCTAAAGCGGCGAACACGCCAGAGGACCGTCGCAAATCCACGTCTGGAGCGATCACGTCGGTCACCAATCCTAGCCCCCTCGATCCAGCGTGATAAGCGCCGTGAGTGTAGAGCAGGTCGAAGACCCCGGATTTCACCGGTTGGAGTTGCTCGAAGGCGGGCACCACTTCCGGGCCGTTCAACTCCACCTGCAAGTCCGCGTTGCCCGCTTCGACCGCGTCCTTGAACCCCTCGACCTGCGCGTATGTCAGTGTGTCGCTTGAGGGCCAAGACGTGAGAAGTCGCAGCGTCTCCGCTCCTACCGCGCTGGTCGTCATCGCAATCGCCATGATTGTCGCGGCTAGTGTTCTAGTGTTGTTCATATTTTCCTCCCATTAATGATCTTCTGTCGCAGAGCTGACCGCTTCACCACGCGCCTTGTCCACCGGCGCCCTCACATGCACAGCAGATGCCTGCACCTGGCCCGAACCAGACTGAGGTAGTTGACCCGGTGTTGCGCGCTTCCTCCCTCACGTCTCGCCGTTCAACTGTCCAATCAGGATGCGGCAAATTACGCATTATCTTAACTAAAATGTATTTTTAGTAAAGTCAATCGATGGCTGGCGGAGACGATGCAATCCGCGTGAAGTACAATTAACTATTAATTAACAATAAGATAAGCTGCAGGAGGCCGATGTCCGCCATGTTGAAGCCTCCATGCTGCATCTGCAACGGCCCGACCTTGGCGGGGTAATTACATGCCAAGACGGTCAAGTGCCGTAGACATTGTCACCAGCTCGCTCGTGCCACATGGAGTAGAAAATCACCTCGGTCGCGGGGCTGAAGATGCGCTCACCGCGCGAGTTCATCGCAGCTCAAACCGCAACCGCCTGAGTGTCCGCTGAAACGGGGGCAAGACCAGTCGGTTGCGGTGTCTCGTTCGGGGGCACAATGCCCAAGCAGATCACTCAGAGGCAAGTTCCGGCAGGTTCGCACGAAGCATCATATCTGTGGTATTTTGGATGTGGCGTTCTATGGCGGCGACAGCGCCATCGACATCATGGGCGAGCGCTAGATCGGCTATCTCGTTGTGCTCCTTCTCAACCGAGCGCCCGGTCTCGTCCACTGGCATCGCGATGCGGCGGTAGCGCTCGGACCGGAGATAAAGCAAGCTGCGAATTTCCAACCAGCACGCATTTGGGCAAGCCGAGACGAGCGCGTCATGGAACTTCTGATGCCGAAGGTAGTAATCCTTGTACTCCCCTGTCTCCGGCAGAATTCTAGCGTGCGACACCGCGTTCAACTCATGTCGAGCGGAGAGCACGGCAACCTCCCAGGCGACCCCCCCGTTGCGGATCGATTGCTCGAGACATCGCATTTCGATTACGGAGCGGACCTCCGACAGTTCGATCAGATCCCGGCGCGCGATAGGCGCGACCACGAACCCCTTTTGAGGCTCTGCTAGCACCAATCCGTCGGAAGACAAGCGAGACAGGGCCTCACGAATGGCACCGGAACTCGCGTCGAATCTCTTGCACAACTCGTCGATCTTCAACCGCTCGCCAGGAAAGATCTCCGCACTGATGATCGCGTACCGGATACGTTCATAGGTCTGCGCCGTCCTGCTCACGGATTTCTTAGTTTCCCCCATATTCTGCCACCGTGAAAAATTTACATTTTCCCTATTTTTGTGCATTTTGAGGCGTGATGTCAACTTCGCGGATGCAGAGTTGAACGATGAAAGTCCCGAAAAGTCTTGCTTCAAGGGAAGTGAAATTTGCCTTACGGCACGGCCTTCGGATGGAGTTCGCTAGTGGGTTAAGCGGCTCGACTAAGCGGACCTGCCCAGGGGTTTGGCTTTATCGACGGCTTTGGTCCGCTCGGAGTAGTTCGTCCGCCAGCGCCATTGTTTCGGTGGCGCCGGAGTGGATTGCAGCGTCCAAAGCCTGGGTCTGAGGAAGGACTCTTGCAGCGAAAAACCGAGCTAAAGCGGATATGCTGCGGCAATGTGGCTTCGCCGAAGTATCCCGGTCGCAGCTTGCCGCCATGCGGACCCACATCCAGGCGAAGCTCACCAGCGCGACGAACCCCAGGTAATCGGTCGCGCTTGCACCCAGTTCCACAGCGTCGCCCCGTTTGGCAACAAGCTCGTCGGTCAGCTTCTCCAGCCTGCCGAGCGCTCCCTCGACGGCCTGTATGGTGCTGTCGAACTGCGGCACCCCCTTCGCTCTCACGATATCTGCGCGCATCAGGTCAAAAAAACCGCGGGCGACCGCGCCATCTTCCAGCGGCAGTTTGCGGGAAACCAGATCCATCGCCTGAACCCCGTTGGTCCCTTCGTAGATCTGAGCGATCCGGGCGTCGCGCACATACTGCTCCATTCCCCACTCGCGAATGTATCCGTGACCGCCGAACACGTGCTGGGATTGTACCGTGATCTCGAAGCCGAAATCCGTGAAGGCCGCCTTTACCACCGGCGTCAGAAGCGCCACAAGCCCCTCGGCCTTCCGCCTCCGGTCCTGGTCCGGGTGGCGCTCGGCGACATCCATCTGCAAGGCTGTGAAGACCGCCAGCGCCCGCCCGGCCTTGGTGAGAGCCTGGCCAGTCAACAGCATCTTGCGCACGTCGGGATGCTCGATGATCCGCACCGGCTCGCGCGATCCGTCCGCCGAGCGGCCCTGCAATCGTTCTCTAGGGTCAGGATGCATTGATTTCGGTTGCACAGCATGATTCACGGCTCCGAAAACGGAG
Organism: Pacificitalea manganoxidans; assembly: GCF_002504165.1. Taxonomy (GTDB): domain Bacteria; phylum Pseudomonadota; class Alphaproteobacteria; order Rhodobacterales; family Rhodobacteraceae; genus Pacificitalea; species Pacificitalea manganoxidans. The sequence goes on along the minus strand of NZ_CP021406.1, from coordinate 125,674 downwards.
CGTTGAAATGAGCGATCTCTTCTGGCTGACCGACGCGCAGATGGCACGTCTGGCCCGTTTCTTTCCCAAGTCTCACGGTAAGCCTCGGGTCGACGACAGACGCGTGCTGAGTGGGATTATCTTCATCAACCGCAATGGCTTACGCTGGCGAGATGCGCCTTCCGCCTATGATCCACACAAGACGCTTTACAGCCGCTGGAAGCGATGGAGCGAAAAGGGGATCTTCGCGCGGATGATGGTCGGGCTAGCGGCGGCACACGGCGAAGAGACGACCGTGATGATCGATGCGACATTGCTGAAGGCCCACCGAACGGCGACCAGCATGGCCGTCAAAGTGGGGGCGTGGCCGCCTGATCGGGCGAACCAAAGGCGGCATGAACACTAAACTTCACGCCATCTGTGACAGTCAGGGACGACCGATCGACCTGTTCGTCACTGCGGGACAGGTGAGCGATTACATCGGCGCACGGGCCCTGCTCAGCGGCCTGCCAAACTTCAAATGGCTGCTCGGTGATCGCGGCTATGATGCCGACTGGCTCCGAAAAGCATTGCAGGACAAGGGCATACGCGCCTGCATCCCGGTCGAAAACAGCGGAAGACGCCGGTCAAATACGATAAGCGACGCCACAAGCGGCGCAACCGGATCGAGATCATGTTCGGCAGGCTAAAGGACTGGAGGCGCGTCGCGACCCGCTATGACCGATGCCCAAAGGTGCTCCTCTCAGCCATCGCCCTCGCGGCTGTCGTCATCTATTGGTTATGAATCCTGACCCCAATGCCAGCAACGATAGCTGCTGTTATTTGGCGGGATGGCAGTTCACCCCGTCGGCCGCCATCGGATGGCTCAAGGACACGGTGGGCGGCATATGCTGTGCCGCCCACCTCTCGTTGCTTGTCAGTTGGCGACGCAGGTGAAGCTCTCTGCGCTCGACGGATCTCCTTCCCCATCGTACTCGGCATAGAGCGGGTACGGACACAGAGGACGCGAAAGATTCTTGCCGCCAAAATAGTCCGGGTTGGACACCGTGGCTTCAAGCCGTTCGATGGGAAGATCGTCCTCGACCCAAGCCATCAGCGGGGTCAGCAGGTCGACATCGTCTGTTGCCGGACCTCCCTGGCAATGGTTCATCCCGGGGATAATAAATAGCCGCGCAAAGTCCGCTGCCTGACCATCGGCTGTCTCGTTGACGGCATTCCAGTACTTGATCGTATCAAGTGCGGAAAATGCTGCGTCTGCCGCTCCGTGATAGATCACGAGCTTTCCGCCGCGGGATGCGAAATCGGAAAGGTCCGGCGAATCCGCGTTACCAAGTTCGGCCGACGAGACGGGGTAAAGATCGGTAGTCGCATAGGCGAGCGCCGGCGTCTCGTCTATGTTGAAGTTCATCTCGAACCGCACATATTCATCCGGGCGCAGAGGCACCGGTGGGGTCTGCCAGAGCATTGCGTGTTGCGGAGTGCTGAGGGTCACTTTGCGGGCATTGTTTTGGTCGCTGTCATAGGAACCGAACCACCACGACCGGAATCCGTCATTCACGCTGTCGCCGATCCGCCCGCCGATACCGGGATCCCAGGGATGGCCGGGATACAGCCTTGTCCCGTCTGATGTCACGGGTCCGGCCATCCCGGCGACAAAGGCGTCGATCTGATCCTCCAGCAGGCAACCTTCTTCCTTTGCACCAGAACAAGTAAGTGCTCTCAGTCGCGGAAGCACTGTAACAGTCGTACAGGCCTCAATATTATTGGACATCCGGTCCTCCAACCCGTCCAGCGCATCGCAGGCACCAACAACCGCGTCAGCGATCAGTTGAACGTCGTTGTCCGAATAAAGCTTGTTCAGCAGCGGGATTCCGTCAGGCCCCGACTGGTTCCGCGTTTCCGCTAGGTTCCCAAAGATTCTGAGCAGAAACGGCGCATAGGCTGCCGAGTATGAGAAGTGGATCCCCGGTGCACCGGCCGCAATACCATCATACAGATCGGGATAGCGCTGCGTCATCAGCGCAGCTTCGCGTCCGCCTTCCGAACAACCGATGAAATAGGACTTTTCAGGTGCAGCACCATAATATTTCTCGACAATTGCCTTCCCTACACGTGTCACAATATCATAGGACATGTAGCCGAAATCAAGCCGCGCCTGCGGATCCATGCCGAATGCGGAGCGCCCCGAGGCATTGCTGTCGGAGTTGGTGTCATTGTCATGGCCTGAATCTGTTGTCACGACCGCAAAGCCACGCTCAAGAGCAGAATCCTCTTGGTTGAGCCCCGTAGGCCCCATGGCGTCTTTCAATGCGCCGTTCGAGCCGCCGCCCCCCTCCATGTAGAAGCGGCCATTCCAGTCCTGCGGCAACCTGAGTCGAAACTTGATCGAATAATGTTGCCCGTCCACAGGGCTGATCCGATCATTGATCGCACCGACAATTTCACAATGCGCCGGCATACCCTTATCTCCGGCATGCTCTGCAATTTCGATCAGGCGAAAACCTTGGACATCCGCTGGAAGCTCAATCTCCGTGAGATTCGCCGCGTCAAAGCAAGATAGAAACTGATTGGGAAAATCTCCGGCGACAGCGGCATCGGCATGATCCACACCCGTCAAGAAGAAACCGCTCGCGATTGCTGCAAGGGCCGTAGTTGATCTGATAATTGGCATTTACTCTCCTCCATTTTGTCACTCCTGCGCACCCCGGAATCGCTTCAACAAATCAAACGCACTCGCACAGCGGGCGGCGAATGCCCTTAATTGCTCCAGCAACCCTCTACCGAAACGCATCCTCCGTCGCGTCGCCGGTAGATCCTGGCTCTTCGCCGTTTTAGGTAGCTTCATTCTCAAAAAAACCGATGTTCGTTATTCGAACAATATCCGAAATTCGCGCTTTTGGATTGTTAGCCGTAAAACCTATGCTGTCAAGCGTGGGAATGACGGGCACGTGCCGCGGCGGCGATACTGGGGTGATGCGGACAACCTCCAGATCGTGGAGGGGAGCTTCGTCGGGCGACGTGAGGTGGCGGTAACGACACGTCGGCATGGTATCGCGCTTCCTGCTGACTATGTGGCGGCGGCAGTATCGGAATGGCGAGCTTTACGCCGTGTCGCTTTGCCTTTAAATCTGAGACATGGCGCTTTGAGCGTCGAGTTTTGTCCTTAACTGTGAGATTCGGCTGTCTTTGGTCCTGTGCTTCTGGCGCGCTGTTGCGCAACATGATCAACTGCGGCAAGCAGACGTGGCTCTCTCTCGAAGGCGCGCAACAGAGCAATTCTTACATAGTCGTCGGCACCGGCGCTGGATATGGCCGCTTTTATCAGCGGACGAGACTGGGCCGCAGCGATCGCCGCAAGGCAGAACAGCCTCACTTCCGGTCTGGGGCTCTGAAGAGCGAATAACGGATCCCCGCGGACGGCCTTGAGCGACATGCCAAAGGTGACCGCGCGCATCGCACGTCGAAGTAGGTTGGGGCGGTTTGACGTCGCTGCGTGCTCAAGCAGCCCTGCCCCGCAGCGCGCACGGTCTATCAGTTTTTCAGGCAACTTTTCGTCACCGGGCTTTGCGAGGCTCCGAACAAGTAGGGTCCCGCAAAATTGGCAATCAAATGCCCAGGATCGCCGCCAATGCCTGAGCGAGAGGCCGCGTCGGGAACACTCGGGGCAAGACTGGAAAGGAACTTGCGCTGTGAGCATCATCTCCATTTTCGTCATTGCCCTAAAAGTCATTGACTGCACGGTGTCGGGATCGACACGCGCAGCGATAGATATCTTTTCCGCATCGGCCGCCTCAACGTCGAAGTCCAGGGCGGCGCCATGTCGTGTATCGATCTCGATATGGGCCAGCAGTTCCGCGTCATTACAGTAGTTGGCCGCAGCCAGCCGAGACAACCAACCTGACAACAACTCGTCTGGCAGCGGCGCGACAGTCTTTGGCAGCGGGCGCGGCTTCACACCCGGGACTTCTCGAGCCGCCGCCCAGCGGACGCGTGACGCGACCAAACCGGCGTCCATTTTGCGATTGCGTCATCGGTGATGCATTCATCACCAGTGACAATGGCGTCGATGGAAAGATCCTTGATCAGGGCGAAGATGCGCGAGGTCACCCCACCGGTCAGTGCAAGCATCTGCTTGAGCGACTTGACCTTCAGATTGGATTTCTTCTCGAGGGGCATTGCCGCGATGAGTGTTTGAATCATGTCCGAGAACTCGGCATCGTCGCGCCAGTTTGGCAGGTGATGTTCGTCCAGCCGCCTGGCAAGCTGGAGATCACCACGGATGGCATCGACGGCCTCGCTGACCCCGAGGCATACCAGCGACACTTCGAGTTCATTGCTGAGATACCGCAGAACATTGAGAAAGCGGCGCTGTTCGCGGTGGGTCCCGGCCAAAAGATTGTGGACCTCGTCGATCATGATCATCCGCAGGCCAAGGTCGCGCAAGAGTGCGATGACACGGACTTCGAGGGAAGCCACATTTTGAGCGCGGGCGCTCAGTGCCGTCGCCGGGGCGCCGACGGCGGCCAAGATGTGCAGATAGAACCGCCGTTCGTCGGGTGCGGGCGGCGCTTGCAACAGCAGAAGCGGTGTGCGCGTGATGCCTGACGGCGGATCGTATTCTGGTGCGTACTTGCGCGACAGGTTTCGGGCGATCATCGTCTTTCCGATCCCGGACGCGCCATGCACAAGAAGGCCAGGCATACGGGTTTGCCTTGGCGCCTCGATCATACCCTGCAAACGGTCCAGCACTTGTTCGGCCCGCGGAAAGCCGATCCAAATGTCCGATTGAATGAGGGCGATCCGACCGTCTTCCTCAGTTGTCCCTGCCGTCAATTCACCATCTCTCTACCTTGAACAATGGGCGCGATGTATCACCCGTATCGATCGCGCGCAGCCCTTCGGTTGTCGCGACAGCCGAGTTGGCGCCCTCCAATGTCCCTTTTCTTTCACGGGATCGGCGTTCGGCCTTCGTGAGGCCCCGGCTTTCAGCTTCGATCTGGCGTTGCTGTCGGATCAGCTCAGCCAGGACCAGCTCATTGGACCCGGACTTGCCAAGTGCACGGGCCTTCCTCATGGCTTCGCGATATTCCCAGAGCGGCACGGGCGGAATTTCCAGGTTTCTGTAACGCGCCTCAACATATCGGCCATCGTCCAATTCGACCCAGATCATTGAGATATCGCGAGGGTCGTAGCGAACGACCACCTTCCCATCGCTGCGCCCAATGTGGCCTGCAAGAGCATCCGACCAGTACCGTATCTGAAACAGATGGATGCCGTCACGCCTGACCTTGCGCAATTCGCTCGGCAAGAAGCTCACCCGAAAGGCTTCCATCTCGAAGGGGATGTCGCCCATCATTTGCTCTGAGAGCGCCTCCCATTTGGCGACGGGCGTACAGCCAAGACTTGAATGAATGCTGTTGTTGTAGCGGCAGATTTCCAGGGCAAACCAGCGATCGAAGTCGCCTAAAGTCATCGTGGCCATGCCTTCGGCATCGTAGTCGCCCTTGGCCACGACCGAGGATTGCGTTGTTCCAGGCAACAGGTGCACGGCCCCCATCATCGTGCCGATCAATCGTTCGATGTGCCCTCCGAAATGAGGACTGCCTGGCGGCCGATAGACCAGATCGATCCCCCATTCCGCACATGCCGACCGAAAGGCATGCGACCGGAAATCGCGCCCGTTATCGACGTGGATGCTATGCGGTTTACCCTGCGCGGGCCAAGGAACATTGCACACCAATTCCGCCAGAAGTTCCGCCTTGGGGGCCACAGCCTGTGTCAGGCAAAGCGCCACTGACAGACGCGAAGGGGCCTCCAGAGAGGTGTAGTATCCAGTTACCATCCGCGTTGCGATGTCGATCGCCAGCGTGACCCAAGGCCGCCCAATTGGTTGGCGTTCAAAGCTGTCGACAAGAATGATGTCCGCCGGCGTATGATCAATTTGGACGATCTCCAGTGGCACACTGGCCTTGACCTCACCTGTGACCGGCGCAAATTTCTGGCGGGCCACCTTTGCGCCCTCTCGTGCTTTCGCAACTTCGCGGGCATCCATCGCATCCAGACGACGCTGAACCGTCCGCCGTGTCGGCGGCTGCAAGCCTTGTTGCCAGCACGCGCTGCGGATTTCTGTCACGACGCGCGACAGGCTCGAACGCTCCCGGCGCAAGAAATAACGGCGAAGATGTTCTTCGATCACCGCTTCAACTTTGCCGGATATCAAAGTTGTTCCAGTCGGGCGGCCCCGTTTCCGCGGCACCAGAGCGCTCGTGCGCCCACCCTCTTCGGCCAGCCGCTTTAACCAACGCCATACCGTAGCCCTGCTGACACCGAGTTCCCAAACGGCATCATTGATGCCACTTTCCAGACCGCCAGTACCTTTCAGATATGCCTGAACAAGCGGACGCAGCACTGCAGCCCTGCGCGCCTCTTCTGCACCAACGGCAACTGAGTCTTCGCCATCATTTTCCATCGATATCTGCCGCACAAGCCTGTGAACCCTGTCTCAGGTTTAAGGGCAAAAATATCGGAATTAAAGGCAAAATCTCATATTTAAGGGCAAAACACAGTCGTTGAATTCATTGAATTTCTCATCTCACAATTAAGGGCTACGCGACAGCCGCGAAGAGCGCCCTACCCTGCTGGAACGTCGATACGCAAGTGATCTGGGAACGCTTCCTTGCCTTCAACCGGGCCCGTGGGAACAGCAAGGTTCCGGCCGGTTTCCTGCTCGGCTTCATGCGCCGGTGGCGCACCTCGCTTGGAGAAGCGACGCGCCCACCGGCTCTCCCCGCACCACAGCCGGTTCAAGAGCCACGAGAGCGCGAGCTGCACGAACAGATCAAGGCTGCGCCAAGCTCGAACCGCCAGTTTCACGCGTCAGACCTGTGTCGCGTCATAGGGCAAGCGGCGTACGATGCGCGCATTGTCGCCGTGATCCGGCAGTTCGGTTGCCCGAGGTTCACTGCTACGCTTGCAGTCCACGGGCGTGCAGTCCTGGCGGGCGAAATCTCGCGGTGATGATGGATCGGGTGCCACAACTCTGGCCAGAACGTATTCAGTCAGGGCAGTTCTGGGATCAAAGCAGGTCGGCGAATTGCTCCAGGTCGGCAACCGTGGCGACCAACCCCTGCTGTGTCAGGATCGCGAGATACTCGTCGACGCTTTTGAGCGGATTCTTGAGGCGCGCGCGAACTTTCCGCAGCGCGGAACAGACCAGACCGGGCGCGAGAGACAGTTGGTTCCGGAAAAAGTCGTCAGGGTGTTGGGTCTCGATGCCAAAGGGCGCAAGTGCCGCTGGTGGGAAGTCCTTCAGGTTCTGCGTGACGATCGCGTCACAGCGCCCAACGATTGCCGCCGCCAGAACGTGCCGATCGTCAGGGTCCGGCAGTGTTAGGGCCGGCACCAATGCCTCGTAGCCGGTGACCAGACAGTCGCGTGTGGCCCTGTCCATCAAGTCGCGAGTTCGTTCCAGCGCGGCGCGCTCCCGATGAGGTTCATTGCGCAGAAGCGCATCAATCCACTCCCGATGGATATCGGCCGTCCACTTGGCCTTGAAAAGGTCTGTGACCGCCAACTGCATCAGTGCATCGCGCATCGGCGCGGGATAAAGGACGTTCGCATCGAACAGGACCGTGTACTGGCTCATTTCGAGCGGTAGCCCATGTCCTGCTCTTGAGCGTCGGCGGCCAGTTGATCGAGCGCAGCTTCACGCTCGGTATCGATCGCGGCCTTGTAGGACATCACGTCTTCCATGCGGACGCGGCGATGCTTGCCGACCTTCCGATGCGGTATGGCACCATCCTCGAGCAGCTTGATCAGGAACGGACGCGAGACGTTCAGAACCTCAGCGGCCTGTACGGTCGAGAGTTCGGCGTTCTCGGGGATGATGGTGACCCCCCGCCCCGCTGCCATCGCCTCGAGGATCTCCATGAGCAGCGATACGGCGCCCGCAGGAAGCTCGATCGGCTCCATCTGCTCGGAGTCCGTCACACGAAGTTTCAACGGCGCGCGCGCCTGGGCGAAGCGTGACAATGCCTGGCCAGAGACGCGCGCAATCGCTGCGTCCTGCGGCGTGGGCGGAAGATGTCGGTGTGCCAGCATGTTCATGGTGGTCTCCTCTCCGGTTTCTGTTCTCTACCACCATATATGAAATAAGTGCAACAAATGCATTAAGTGTTGGTGAGTTTCTGCGCGCCCTGCCGCGTGCTCGCGGTTATCGCTGCTGTCGAGTGAGCGGGTGAGACCCACGCTAACCTTCAGTTTGTCGCCTTCCACATCCTGAACCGCCCCTGTCCTGTCACCTCGCGGATCAGACCCCGCTCTTGCATCCATGCAAGGTTGCGCTGAACAGCGGCGCGACTGGCACTCGTCAGGGCCTGGGCCATTGGCGCAGAGACGAGCGGCCATTCGGTCAGCACTGCGCGCAAGGCCGGCGGCGTCCTGCCCGAGAGCAATGTCATTTCGGCTTCCGCCCGCGCCGACCATGCCTCGATATCGTCAAGGTGCCGCACCGCGGTCAGGCACGCGGCTTCCATCCCGTATAGCCAGCGTTCCAGACGTTCGAACGGTGAACCACCGGCTCGTAGTCCCCCTGCCCCGCCCATGGCCAGAGGCGTGAAGACTGCGCCTCTTCCATCGCTGGCCGCGATCCGCGCAGCTGCGACAGCCGCTTCCATACGGTCGTCGTGCTGCCCGAGCCCCGCGAGGCGCCAGAGGTGAAAGCCCGCGCAAGCGCGAGTGATCGGGTGCAGGTCCGTGGCCTGCCCCATCAGATCCAGCCAACCGCTCGCGCGATCCACGAACGGCTCGGTCTCATCACTGATGTTCTCGGGGTCGCGACGGTCGAGGAAGGCGGAAAGGTCCTGCTCCGGTCCCGGTCCACCCGTCAGTCGCCGAATCGCCCATCCGACTCGCGCCAGCGCCGCCGTGTCGTCCTGGACACCGGACAGGCGCAGCGAGATCCAGAGCGCCAGCCGGTCTTGGCTGATGCGGTCACCGGTGTGCCAGCTCAAATCTGCGGCCTCCATCAGCGCAAGCCGATGCCGCCATCCTTCCGGTCCGCGCTTCAACCGGTCGTCCAGCGCGCCGACGCGACCGGCCACACGGGCAAGACGCGCGGCCTGCCCGCCCTCTGCCTTCCGCCATTCGTCGAGGACCTCGGTTTCACGCGGTTCGGCCCGTGGTCCCGGCGGCAAATAGTCCGGCTCGTCGTCCATCGGACCGGGCAGAAACCACAGGTCGTCCTCAGACGCCTGTTCGACCTCCTCAGCATAAATGCCGAGCGCGTCGGATTCATCATACAATGCGGGGGTTCCAGGCCTCATATGCGCAAAATACAGCTATTTTGAGCTTTACCCAAGGGTTTTATCAGAGTGCGTTTGTACACCTTACATAGCACGCGCGCGCGATGGTCCGCGAGACCTCCCTGATCGCGCTCTGCGTATGGAAACCAAGGGCTTTCTGATGAACAGCGCCACAGAGCGCGCCCTTGCATTCATTTACAAACGGTCGTTTATTACCGATACCTTAAATTGCAAACGGCCCGATTTCAGGCCCCTCATAGGCTATGCGCGCGTATCAACAGAGGATCAGACCCCCCTGCCCCCGTCTGAGGCTCTCCAATCTGCGGGTTGCGCCGAAATCTTCGAAGAACACGCCTCAGGCGGCAACCGCGCGCGTGCTGGAACGTGTCCAGAGCGGTGACACGCTGGTTGTCGTGCGGATCACCGGCTTGCGCGGTCTCTGTCGCACTTGCTGGAGGTGATCGAGCGGCTGGAAGCCAGGGGTGCTTTCTTTCGTTCACTCCAAGACCTGATCGATACTGCCTCCCCGCAGGGCAAGTTCACCCTGCAGGTTCTGGGCGCTGCGGCCGAGTTCGAACGCGCGCTGATCCGCGAACGGACAAAGGCTGGGCTCGCCTCTGCGCGCGCCAAAGGACGTGTGGGCGGCAACCCTGGGCTTCGCGCCAAGGACCCCGCCGCGCTGCGCAAGGTGCGACTGGCGCGGCAAGACGGCTACATGGAGCGCCTGAACGAGACCGCGCAGGTTGGGTACCCCACGTGCGCCGCTTGCGCCCCCATATGGCCTCGGAAGACGTCCTGCGGATCATCAATTGCCCCCTGCCCCCAGATCGCCGCTGGACCCAAAGCCGCTTGCTCCGCGCCGTGAAGGCATATGTGCGCGACGGGTTCCTGCCTGATGAAGTGCTTGGACGCGCTGGACGTCCCAAAACCGACGATCGCCTGCCGGCGATTGTAGCAGCTATCAAGGGTGCGGATCCTGATATAATGCTGCAGGCAATCTGCGACCTGCTGGAATCGATGCGTGAGCGCACCCCTCGGGGTCGTGCCAGCTGGCAGCCGTCTTCGGTCAAGATGTTGCTCGAACGAGCGGAGCGACTTGGTCTAATTGCATCAGAATCGGTCTACTCCCGACTGTAACTAGCAAAGGCTCATCCAGCTGAATCTATCGCTCCAGGCACCGTCAGAAGGTCAATTGTGCCATTGGTTGCATGGGTTTAGCCGATACCGTCTAAACAATTCGGATAGGTGGTTTGAAACACGAGCTCGTAGACTTAATTAAATAAAATCAAAAACTTGCGTTAATTTTGATGTGACTGTACGTATTGGCGCTGTGGGTAACTTTCACACTACATCTAAATTCTTCTTGCCGGACACACTGGATCGTGGCATTCCCATTCTGACGGCAAAACGCGTCAAACGCGCTGTACACCGTCAGAATGACTAAGAGCCTTAACAGAGGCCGAGAGTGGGCAGCAGGACATGGATGATCGTAACGTTGGATACACGCAAGGCATAGGCTCTTCCGACATCGGAGCATTTGCAGACAATCTGGCTGAGTCTTTGGATCGCCAGATGAAGATCGCTTTCGAACCCGAAGAACGAAAGTCCCTGCGCCGTTTCAGTTCTACCGAAGTTGCCAGCCTCCTGCGCGTAAGCACATCTAATCTGCGCAACCGGCACAAAGACGGCAGCTTCCCGGAAGTGCACGCAGACAACCGCGGGCACAGGTTCTACACAGCCCAAGAGATTGATGACTTGCGCGATATTCTGGAGCGCACTGGAAAGAACGCAGAAAGCTACCGCCCAGGTCGACGTGATGGCGATCGTCTCCAGGTGATATCTATTGTCAATTTCAAAGGCGGATCGTCAAAAACGACAGCAACGATCCATCTTGCACAACGGTATGCCTTGCGAGGCTACCGAGTGTTGGTCTTGGATCTCGATCCGCAGGCAAGTTTGACCACCTTTTTCGGCTTTCGGCCTGAGCTCGAGTTCGCAGAAGGCGGCACAATCTATGATGCTCTGAGATATGAAGATCAGGTTCCGCTCTCAAACGTGATCCAAAAGACATACTTTCATAAACTCGACATGGTGCCAGCCGGTTTGATGCTTTCGGAGTACGAAACCGAGACCGCAAACGCACTCGCCCGTCGCGTACAGCCCATCTTTGCAGAGCGCCTCGCTTTGGCGCTGGAAGAGGTTGAGGCAAACTACGACATCGTTTTGATCGACTGCCCGCCTCAACTTGGTTTTTTGACCCTTACGGCGTTGGCAGCCTCGACGGGGCTTTTGGTAACCGTGGTACCTGGCATGCTCGACATCGCTTCCATGAGCCAGTTCCTGAAACTTGCTTCGGAAACGGTCAAGGCCGTGGAAGAAGCCATCGGTCGGCGTGTTACCTGGGATTTTGTCAAGTTCCTGATTACCAGATATGAACCGTCGGACGGGCCGCAGACCCAAATGGCAGGCTACCTGAGATCGATTCTGGCAGGTCAGGTCATGACAGAGCCAATGCTGAAGTCTACGGCAATCTCCGACGCGGGGATGACCCAACAGACCGTCTACGAAGTAGACCCAAGCCAGTTCATCAGAAAGACAATTGATCGCGCCCTGACTAGCGTGAACGGCGTTGGCGATGAACTGGAGCAGACGATCCAAATGGCATGGGGGCGTCGCTGATGGCCCGAAACATCTTCAACCAGCCTCCAAAGGATGAGACGGAGAGCGCAGCCCCCTCCCCTACCCCGCCAAAAGCGGCAAAGCTGCCGGGATCTGTTGGTGGATTGCGCGACTCTTTGCGCGAGATCACAGCAAACTCGATCCGCGACATTGAGCCCGATCAGATTGACATGGATGGTCTGCGCGATCGGTTGGTGCTGGAAGATTCCAGCATCGATGAGTTGGCCGAGAGCATTCGTAAGCATGGCCAACAAGTGCCCATCATGGTTCGCCCATCAACCCAACCGGACAGATACCGCATCATCTACGGTCGCCGCAGGCTTGCGGCGATCCGTAAGGTTGGTGGCACGGTCAAGGCGATCGTTCGAACCTTGGATGATGACGCATCTCTGATCGCTCAGGGCCAGGAGAACAACCTCCGGCTAGATCCGTCTTTCATAGAAAAATCATTATTTATCAAAGAGATGCATGAATCCGGGTACAAACCCGGTGTCATTCAGGATGCTCTAGGCCTGACCCGGCAAGGCGTATCCAACCACAGGGTTGTCATTGAGCAACTGCCGGACGGGCTTGTTCAACTCATCGGGCCAGCACATGGCATCGGACGACGGCAGTGGGGTGATCTGGCTACCTTATCGGTGAAGGTAGATTTGTTGGACATCGCCAAAGAGACAATCGCCGCCCTGCCCGACGACACTCCAAGTTCCGAAAAGTTCCAGGCGGTCTACTCGGCTTGCGCAAGCAAAACACGTAACGACAAAAAGCCGCCCAATCGTGGTCTGACGTCGGTCATCAAAGATAAGCACGGCAGTTCTTTGGGCACGCTGACTGTCGATGAGAAAGCAATCGCTATCAAGGTCGTCAAAAAGGACAACCCGGAATTCGGCCAATGGCTCGAAGAGCGCGCGGAAGCAACGCTTTTGCAGCTCTTCGAACGGTGGCGGAATGAGAGCGGCTCTGGGTCCTAACCCAAGCCACACAGAGTAACGCGAGCAGAGGAGAAAAGCGAAGACCAGAAAGAAAAGAGCCCCCCAAAGTTTCCCCTGGAGAGCCCTCATCATTCGATTAGCACTCATGATGTAGCAACCTCCAGCAAACCGGTCAAGAGTCACCGCTTCGGTGGACGGATTTTTATTGCCTTTTTCTGAGCGAAAACTCGGGAAGAGACGGGAAAGTTGTGGGCCAAACGGTCGTCGTGAACAAACCATGGCATTCACAAAACTATCGATCGGAGCCGCTGGTGCTGACGCAGCACCCGGCACAATTCCCGCGGCTGAAACCGACATCTGGACCATCTTCAGGGCACTGAGAGATGCACGCAGCGTGTTGGGTCTGCGTCCTGGCCACATACAAACACTTCAAGCAATGCTCAGTTTTCTGAAGCCTGGCCATGGCGAAACGGTTTTTGCGTCGAACAATTCAATCTGCCAGCGCGTTGGCGGAATCGACGAACGGACACTTCGCAGGCACATCAACCGCTTCGTTGAACTCGGGTTCATTAAGCGCAATGACAGTTCGAACCGAAAGCGCTACCGCGTTCGCTCGTCCGGCGGGGAGTGCATCAGTTATGGATTGTCGCTCGCCCCCCTACTCCAACGTGCGAGCGAGCTTCTCGCCATCGCGCAAAAGATGGAGAATAACCGGCGGGATCGGATATTTGTCCGCAAACAGATCCTTACAAAGCTCGCCCATTTGGAAGAGCATGATCCCAGCAACACATTCATCAACCACGCGCGGAAAGCTCTACGCAGGAAGCTGAGCCTCCCAGAATACCACGCGCTCCTGGCCGACACGGACACAGAATGCCAAGGTTTGTATACCCCAGATGACCCACTAGAAACTATGAAATTGCCCGCCAATGACGGACAAACTGTCCGGCACCAATCTAAGTCTGAAGAAGAAAAAAAAGATTTAGATAGCAACATAAGCAATGAGGCCCTGAAACCAGACCTGCTGACCTCAGTCTGCGATCAGGCGACATCGTTCTCCACAGAGAGACTTAGAAATTGGTTGGACATTGAAAACCATGCTCGAACGCTTGCACCCATGATGGGCATTCACCCAGAAACATTCGAGAAAGCCATGGGTGCTGTAGGAGCTCAGAAAGCGTCATGCGCGATCTTCATCATGCTACAGCTTGGAAAACGCATCAGGGACTTTGGAGCGTATTTTCACAGTATCACCCTGGGTCAAAGGCAAAACCAATTTGATCCATTAGCTTTGATCACGCGACTGTCCGAAACCAATGAGCCAACCGTCTAATGTCCACCGCGGTGGACTTCTAACAGGAAGCGGCTCTTATGACGACGACTGTCCAAACGCTTGGAAGCCGCTAAGCCGAAATGCACCTAGCGGCGCGTGTTAGTCGTTCAGTTTATCTCAGACCAGCAGATGTCCACCGCGGTGGACAAGTGACGCACGAGTAGCCTTAGTGGAATTCTCGCCGCCCAAGAAAGATTTCGGCAATCAGGCATTTCTCCCTACATCCCAAGCGTTATTGTGGGAGGTCACCATCTCCAAACAGGTTTGGGAAGAGCCGCTCTCGATAATCCAACGGAAACGCGAGCCGAACAGGCGTCTTCACCGAGGCGGAGGTCAGGTATCCGGCGGCGGTCAGTTTGCGCAGCGTGTTGCGTGCCGTGCGCTCAGAGGTCTTGAGCACAATCTGCGCGTCGCCTCGTTCCAGTGCGCCATGCCGAAGAACCGCCGAGATCGAACAATCTTGCTGAGAAGGTGATCTGGTCGAGCGTCACCTTTAAAAACCATTCACTGAACGTCTTCAGTGCCGCTTCTGACAGGTTCCCCCGTCCGTCGCGGTCTCCGCGGCGTTGACTGTCGGCCAGATCCATCATCCGTTTGTACTCGCCCCGATCGGTTAGCCCGCGGGCCAGCCCACGTGCCACGCACCAGAACCCTTGGCCATCCATCCCCGCTGTGAGGGCCATGGCATGAGACATCAGTCTGCTGACACGGCCGTTACCATCCGGGAAAGGGTGGATGTAGTTCAGCCGGTGATCTGCAGACGCGATCGCGATGATCCGTCCGCTTGAAGACCGCGCCGCAATCTGAAACCATTTGTCGAAATGGTCCATGAATGCCGCAACGCGCGACGATGAAGGAGGTAGGTGGCGCCCGACCGCAACTTCCCGATCGTCATCTTGGCGCATGCCTCCCGGAATGATGGGCTCGTGTGTGCCGTCAGAATGCTCGATGACCCGAAACTCATCAGGCATCTCGTCGTAGAAGCTTTTATGGACCCAAGTCAGGAATTCGATAGATGTGGGGCGGGGCAGGGTGCCCTTTGCGGTGCATCTCGTCGATAGCCCATTGGCTCTGTTGCACAAATCGGGTGAAGGTCGAGCTTCCCCTTTCCCCAGACGGACTTATGATCCGGGCTCTGTGACGGGTATGCCAAGAGCGGTGTAGCGGTTAAGCACTGCGATGCGGACCTGAAGCTCAGCAACCTGCCGGTCGAAGTCTCGAGCCATGATGCCTTGGCTAAGTAGTTTGACGCAGTTCATCTTTGTCTCTGCGCGGCTTCGTCGGTGATATCCGGTCAGCTTTCGCCAGAGTGCCCGTCCAGGTGTTGTCACATAAACCAACCCGCATTGCCGACGCCGACATTTGCTCGTAGGCATTTCGGATGAGCAAACAATCGATCAGTTACAAGCGCCACCGATTTCCGCCAGCAATCATTACTCATGCTGTTTGGCTGTATTGTCGCTTCAACCTCAGCCTTCGTGAGGTCGAAGAGATGTTTCTGGAACGCGGGTTTGATGTCTCGTACGAGACCATCCGGCGATGGATTGTGAGGTTTGGCCCATCCATCGCGCGCGGTTTGCGCCGTAGACAACCTCGACCCGGCGATATTTGGCATTTGGACGAAGTCGTTGTGAACGTCAAAGGCGGGAAGTTTTGGCTATGGCGTGCTGTTGATCAGAACGGCGTAGTTTTGGATGAAATTCTTCAACGAAAGCGCGATAAGGAAGCAGCAGAACGCCTGTTGCGCAGATTGATGAAGAGACAGGAGCGAACGCCAAAACGTTTTATCACCGACAAGCTGAGGTCCTATGGTGCAGCCAAACGCGAGATCGCGCCGGGCGTCGAGCATCGGTCGCACAAGGGTTTGAATAACCGTGCAGAAAACAGCCACTTACCATTTCGAAAGCGGGAAAGGGCAATGCAGGGATATCGTTCACTGGGAAGTCTGCAACGGTTTGTATCAATCCACTCAGCCATTCGAAACTGCTTCTTTGTTCCCTCCCGCCGTCGCTATGCCCTAACAATCCGTTATCACCGCCTCGAAGCATTTGACGCCTGGAATGCCATCACGCGAGCAACTTGAAATACCGGCATCAGAATTTCTCATTAGCAACGCTAGTTAATGTGACAACACCTTGCCTTGGCTTGACCCTGATGCGCTGGAGCCTGGCGGAACCGTTGCCCGTCTGGTGCCCAGATGATCCGCGCGGCTATGATGACCTGACGAAACACCCCGGTCGACTGCGTTTCCAGACCTGTGCCGCGGGCGACACGTTCTGCATCGGGCCGGTTACGCTGACGCCGGTCGCGCTGATCCATTCGCGCCCGACACTCGGCTGGGTGATCGAACACGGGGCGGAACGGATCGCATACCTGTCCGTCACACGCGGCCTGCCGGAGGAGACTTTTGCGGTCCTCGAGGCCGCCCCCCTCGACCTGGTTATACTCGACTGCGCCTATCCGCCAGGCAGCCCCGACCCACGGGGCCACAACGATCTGGACGAAGCCAATGCGATCATCGCGCGGCTTGCCCCGAAACAGGCACGGCTGACGCATCTCAATCACGATCTCGATCAGTACCTGGCCGCCTCGAGGATCGCGTGCAGGCCCGCGCGGGATTATGAGGTCGTGGCAGTTGGTGTGCCGGAGCGCTGATGCGTCACCACAGGGCTTGGCTGACAGTCAGTGCCGCTCCTGTCCCGCCCGTAAACCAGCGCCTTCACGGACCCCTGCGGTTTGCGCCCCCTGCCAGACCAGGTGAGCGACGGGTTCTCAGGGTGCCGGTATTTCGCCGGTGCAGGCGCACGGGAAGATTTCGTCTCGGTGCCGACGAGCTCGGCCAGGGAGTAGCCCAGATCCCGAGCAAGAGCTTCCACCTTGGCGCGGGCGTCCGCCTTATGCCGATCTTGATAGGTGGAGATCGCCTTGGCGACGTCATTGCGGCATTTTCTTTAGCTCGCTGAGCGACAGTACCTCGAGATCGTAATCAGCCATTGGTGCGCTCCGTGTCCTGAACGATCCGGTATCGATAGCCCGCCGCAGCGGACTACCGAAACTCGCGGAAGGCGTGGGTATAATCGCCAATGAATACACCTTCACTGAGACCGGGCGGCGGTTCGGATGACACATGGGAGGGCTCAACCCATCTCTTGCAGAATATCCAGAATGTATGTATATTCTGCACGAATGGAGACCTAGATCATGCAAGAGCTTCCCGAGTTCAAGGCGGCCGACCTGACGCGGCACACCAGTGACCTGTTCGATGCGGCCATTCGGTCGCCGATCGCGATCACCAAGCACCGCAAGCCGAAATTCGTGCTGATGAGCATGGATCAGTACCAGCAGCTTGCGCGGGGGGCCACGCAGCAGGCTCACATGATCGACGAGATGCCCGAGGATCTCAAGGCGCTTATGATAGAAGGGCTCGAGCGGGACTTGACGCGGGCGGATGACTAAGCCTGCCGCTGGAGAGGTTTTCCGCTATCCGTTCCTGTGGAAACGCGAACAGATGACGGGCGAGACTGAGGGCCGCAAGACGCGGCCTGTTTGTATCGCCGTCACTGTCGCCAGATCCGATACCGAGACCGTGGTGTTCATCCTGCCGATCACGACGCAGCCTCCCTTGGCCTCGCGCAAATTCATCGAGGTGCCTCAGATCGAGTCGCAGCGCGTGGGGTTAGAGACCCATGTCCGCAAATGGGTCATGCTGGACGAGATCAACACTGATATTCTGGAGCGGTCCTATGTTTGGGAGGACCGCACGCCCATTGGCACGTTCAGTTCCGTCTTCACATCCAAAATCCAGTCCAGCCTGATCGCGCTTGCCAGGTCGGGCGGGGCATCGGTTGTTGATCGGCTGAAGTAATCTCGATCACCGCAGGGTCTGCCCAGCTTCACCTGTTCCCGTCGATCCATTTCGACATCAGCCCCTTGTCGCGAAAGCACTCATCCGGCACGGCGCGGCGTTTGATGCGGGCGAGGCGCTCGGCGAAGGCCACCTGCTTTGATGTCGGACGGCTGTCCTGCGCGCCCGGCTTCAGCTTGGCCTGCGCGTCGATCCAGGCGCTCAGGGACCGCCGATCTTGCTGAACCTCCCATGGCAAAAGTGTCTGGTTGCGCAGGGCCAGCGCGCGGGCATAGGCGATCTGCTTTGGCGTCGCGGGCAGGGCGTAAGTGGTGCTTTCCATCGGGGATCTCCCTTCTTAGCTTGGCTCTCGGTATAGAGCAAAAAGAGAACAAAAAGAGAATAAAAGCAAGCCGCCTGCAGAAATCATGAGGTTTGAGAGGAAGATGAGGGCGGTGAGGGTCGGGCCAGAGGGTGGCCGAAAAGGGTATTCGGGCCTGATCCTGTTCCTGATTGGGGTTTGATGCCGGAAAGTGTGGGATCATAGGTTCTCAAGAGCTTCGCATTTAATACTCTCCGGCATCAGACCCCTAAAAAGTGAAAGTGTCCTTCGGGTTTTGTGACTGACGGATGAGGGCCTTTGGGGTCCCTCAGATGGGTTCGGGCCGGGTTCCGGTCTGCCGTTCCGGATGAAGGGCATTCCCATGCAAACAGGTGTCTTGCGCGTGCTCCGCGCGACCGCCGCCTCCTGGTGGCGGCATAGAGAGCTGCGCCGAACCGGTGAGACGGAGCTGGCACGGCAGCTCGAGCGGAAAGCCGTTCTCCGCGATCTCGGCTATCTGGAGCAGGCTGCGTCATTGCCAAACGCGCATGTGATCTGCGGAGAAGGCGGGACATTCATCCATCTCGGTTGGACCTCCGTGTCCACCCTCGCGTTGATCGAGCGCTTTCCCTTGGCCGCACTTGCGGTCGCACGTGGGACCCCGTTCATCGATATCCGACCCGTCACCGACGTCATCGCGCTCGCAAACCTGCCGCGGGTGACGCGGGACGGATCGGTCGACCCTGACCCTTGGGGTCCTGGCAAGTCCGTCTCGCTGACCACCTACATCGACATGGTCGAAGGGCTCGGCGCGAGGATCCTCAACGATCCGCGGCCCCGTCAGTCAATCTGATCACCATTTCCTCTCACCAAAACTCGAAAGGAGGCCAGCCATGGCCCGATCCCGCACGCCCAAATTCGATGCCTCCGAGGTCATCACCAACGAAATCATCCGCATCATCGAGCGCGGTGTCCTGCCGTGGCGAAAGCCCTGGACCGCAGGTGGCAGCTCTCGCCCCCTGCGCGTGGGCGGTGAGCCCTACTTGGGGGTGAACAACTTCCTGCTGACCATGCGGACTGTGATGGCGGGCCACAGCTCTCCCTTCTGGATGACGCTGCCGCAAGCCAATGCCTTGGACGCAAAGGTCCGCAAGGGCGAGAAGTCCTCTGTCGTCGTCTATTACGGTCAAAGCCGGAAAGACGCGGGCGGCGAGGATGACCGCAGCGACGGGGATGATCACTCCGAGGAAGCCCGCATCTTCCGCTTCCAGAAATCCTACCGCGTGTTCAATGCCTGCCAGATCGAGGGCTTGCCCGACAGCTTCTTCCCCGACCCGGAGCCCGTGCCCGAGCATCCGCCGTCCGAGCCCATCCCGCACATGCAGGCGTTTTTCGATGCCATCGACATCACAACCGTCTTCACGGGCACGGAGGCGTACTATTTGTCCCCCGTGGACAAGGTCTATATGCCGTCCATCACCCGGTTCCACGACCCACGCAATTTTTACGGGGTCTGGGCCCATGAGCTGGCCCATGCCACGAAAGCCCCTCATCGCCTGAACCGCGATTTCGGGTTCTCGAAGTTCGGCAACACCTCCTACGCGCGCGAAGAGATCGTCGCGGAATTGACCTCCGTCTTCCTGGGTCAGACGCTCGGCTTCGCGGCGCATACGCTCGAGATGAATGCCGCCTATCTCCACAACTGGTTGCGCGTTCTTCGGTCGGACAAGGGTGCGATCTTCAAGCACGCCGCGGATGCGCAGCGCGCCTGCGACTACCTGATCGCCAGATCGGAGACGGGCAGGGCAGGGCGCAGTGCCGAGGCCGCCTGACCACACGGAGAACGGAGACTCGCATGTCACGCAAGGAACCCAAGACGCTGCTGGTGGCCTGCTTCGAAGACGGCCGCCGCAAGATCATCACCTTCAAACGCGGTACCTATTGGTGGAGCCAGTCCGAGGGCGCGTATCCGTTCTCGGCAGCGCTCGAGAGCATCACGGACCAGGGCGGCTGGATCGAAACCATCCCCAACCCGAATTACAGACCCAAGGGGCTGTTCGGGTAGGGCACCTTCTGCTTCGGTCCTTCCGCCAAGCGGAAAAGAAAAAGCTGGCTTTGGGAAGGGTGTTTCAACTTCTCAAAGGAGATCCCCATGTCCATGATCGTTCAACCCGAGCCAGACCGCCCGGATTCGAGTGTGATCGCGGCGCAGAACGACGCGTTCCGCAAGCTTGCCTGCCTCGGGGTACCACCCGCGCAGCCCATCCAGGGTCGCATGCACGTCACCCGATCGCTCATGGAGGTCGGTGACGGCTTCATGGCCGAGGCGGTGAAGGCTACCGGCGAGTTTGCCACATTCGAGCCCGAGAACGACCCGGAGGGATGGCACGATTTCGGGGCGGTCGAGATCCGGGGCGAGACCGTGTTCTGGAAAATCGATCTCTATGAAGCGGATTCCGATTTCCGCTACGGGGCCGAAGCCCCGGACAATCCTGCCACCACCATGCGCGTGCTGACCATCATGTTGGCGCGCGACTGGTAGGGCAGGGGACACCCCCTCCTGACACCCCAGGCGATGAAGGCCCACTGACCCCTCAAAGGGAGAGTGGGCCTTTTGTCGTCGTGATCCCTGAAGCCGGGGATTGGTCACGCGCGTGAGTGCGCGGGCCACACCTCACCCATCTGGAAGGATATCCCATGACCATAAGCTTTGCTCCTCTCACTGTCGCCATCGGCGATCTGGTCCCGCATCCCGCCAATGTGCGCAGCAACTCGCCTGAAACCTATGATCCCGAGAACATCGCCCATCTGAAGGCCAGCATCGCCGTTCTGGGTCTCCTGCAGCCGCTCCTGGTCCAGAAGTTTGACGGCAAATATGCTGTCCTCGCCGGTGGCCGACGCCATGCCGCGCTGAAGGAGCTGATCGCCGACAAGGCCACCAAGGGGTTCACGGCGAAGACCAAGGTCGACTGCCGCCTTGTGCCGGAGGATTGCGACGTGACCACAGCGCTGTCGCTCGCCGAGAACGTCACCCAGGCGCCGATGAATGCCATCGACGAGTTCGAGGCTTTCGCCCGGATGATGGAAGTCGACGGCCAAACGCCCGAGACGATCGCCAAGACCTTCGGCACCACGGTGGCGGCCGTGAAAGGCCGGTTGCGCTACGGTCTGATCCACCCCGACATCCGCGCCGCGGCCCGGGCCAAGACGATCACGCTCGACACGATGAAGGCCTTTGCGGAGCATCCGAGTCAGGAGGTGCAGCGCGAAGTCTTCGAGGCGCTCACCAAGGAAGACAGCTACCTGCAGGCCTATACGGTCCGCCAGGCGGTCAAGTCCCGCGGCGTGCAGGTCAGCGACGATATCGGGGCTTTCGTGCGCGCGGACTACGAGGCACGCGGCGGCGCGATCGCGGCCGATCTTCTGGAAGAGCATTCCGTGCTGGAGGATACAACGCTGGTCGAGACAATCCTGCTCGAGAAGCTCACTGCCGCCGCCGAGGAGGCCCGTGTGAGGCTGGGCTTTGCCTGGGCCGATGCGATGGTGCGTTATGATTACGCGACCATGGCCAACTACGGCCGCGTCTATCCCGGCCCGATAGAGCCCGACGAGGCTGCCCAGAAACGCATCGATGAGATCACCGCCGAGCTTGAGAAATTGCAGCTCGAGATGGAGGATGAGGGGCTCGAGGACGGTGCCTACAACGCCATTTACGACCGCGTGGACGCCTTGGAAGAGGAAGCCCGCGATCTGCAGGAGGCCTACAGCGCCGAGGATCTCGCCCGCGCCGGGGTGATCGCGTCCTGGTCGGGCGGGCAAGTGACCCTCCATGTGGGCCTCGTCCGACCGGAAGACACCGTCAAAGAGGAGGGCGCGCGCGGTTCCTCGGCCAACCCGACCGGGGAGGAGGCCCCGGACGCTGGCGAGATCACCTATCCGGCCTCGCTGGCCGAAGACCTCAAGACCGAGCGAGCCATGGCCCTCGGTGCCGCGATGGCGCTGCATCCGGAAGCCACGCTTGATCTGACGCTCTTCAAGCTGGTGAGCGACGTTCTGGCCAGCGGCATGAGTGTCACGCAGGCGATCAAGATCGATGCCCGCAAGGAATACCGCAGCCACGCCAAGATGGACGAGATCGACGAGACCTCGCTTGAGCAGGTGGCGGCGGTGCATGATGCGCTGAACCTCTCCTGGCTCGATGACACCCGCGCGCCCGCCGATCAGTTCGCGGCGTTTCGCGCGCTGGAGGCAGGCGAGAAGGCCAAGCTCGTGGCTTATGCGACAGCCAGTACGACGCAGTCCTGCTTCGCGCGGGACCGGCAGCGCGACAGCCTGATGCATGCGTTCGAGATCGAGATCATGCCCGACATTCGCGCCCACTGGACGCCGAACGCTGCGCTCTTCAATCGCTTCAAAAAGGCCTGGCTCCTGAAGATCCTCGGCGAGGATCTGGGCCTCGCCCAGGAGGCTGTGACGCTGGCCTCGTCGAGCAAGAAAGAGATCGTCGCCTTTTGCGACAAGCTTTTCGCCGAACCCTTCGCCACACTCACGGACGCGCAGCGCGCTGCCGTGGCCGCCTGGTGCCCGCCGATGATGCAGACCGCCGGTGTCGCGTTTGATGAGGCGGAGCCCGCTGCGGAAACCCCGGAGCCTGACGGCGAGGTCGCGCAAGCGGCCTGAGCCATCACGCGACCCGCGCGGGCGGCATGGCCCAAGCGCGGGTCGACCCACCCACACCCAACTGAAAGACATCCCCATGGCTATTCTCAAGTTCTCTGCGTCTGCCGTCGCGGCGCAGATCGCCCATGCGCGCGCTTGCAAGACCTTCCTGCCCAACTGGAACGGGCCCGTGGACAGGCCGGCCCTGATCCTCATCGTCGGCAATGGTGTGCATCTGCGCTCAAACGGCATCGATGGCACGACCACCCGTATCGTCACCACCGAACAGGCCGATCCCTCCTTCGCTTTCGCAGATGGCATGAACCCGTTTCGCGACACCGACTGGATGGCGCAGCGCCGCATGGCGTTTCGCGATCTGACCGGCCAGTTCTACACCGACATCCTCGACGATGTGCAGGTGCTCATCGACCGGGGGCGAGGGGCCATCCGGCTTGCCACCGATGGTCACAGCATCCGCGTCTTCGTGCGCCGGGCCTCGGACTATCTCATCGGCGGAACCTACGAGGTGCCTTCAGGTCTTGGCGGCACCTTCCGGGTCATCCTCAAGGATGCCTGCGATACCTTCGCGATCGTGCAGAACTGCGGCAATTCGGCGTTTTGGGAATACGAAGAAGATGAAGCAGCACCAATGTCCCGAGAACGCGCAGCGCGGCAGGGTATTGGTGCTTCAACTTATTCCCATAAACGCTGCGAGGATTTCGACGCCATGCAGCCCTACCGCGTGCCGCTCGATGCATTGATGGAAATCGATGACCGGAGGGCGGCCTGATGGGTTGGCTTTTCTACACCGACGGCCGCGTTAAAACCTACGCGGATGAGAGAGAGGAGATCACCCGGCTCTGCACCTTTGAGGGCGACACGCGCAAAACCGAACTGGTCAAGGCCTGCAAGGTTGGCTCCACCTGGTACGCGGCGGCAAAGGTCACCAGTCTCGACGGCACCCCTGTCGAAGACGCGACCTATGTCACCGATGCGGATGGCTCCATCACTTTCGCCGCCGTCTTCCTCACCGCCTACGACGATGGGTGTTGGGGCTACAAGGATATGGAGGAAAGCGCTGGCCCGAACGCGTCGCGCGCGCCCCTTGCGCTGATCGAACTTCTCTCCGACCTGAAAGACCCCGACAGCTACGCCCGGGACTGGCGTCAGCGCTGCCGGGATTGGGCTGCGATCCCGGACTACGAGGAAGGCGACAAGATCAAGCTCGCCACCCCTGTGACGCTCATCGATGGCAGCACCTGCCAGATCGTCACCGCGACGCACTACAGGCGGGGGCGGCAAAAACGCCGCTGCTACCGCATCGAGGAAACCGGTGGGCTCGTACGCCTGTCGAAGGCCTCGCTTACGGGCTCAGAGCTGCTCAGCTCCGCAAAGGGCGCGGCCAGTCCTGTGCTGGCGGAATTCCTAGCGGGGCGGGACGCTTAGGGGCGCACTGCGAGTAGTGCGCGCACCGTCTCGATTTCCAGCACCCAGTTGCTGGTCGTTTCGTTGCGCCATCTTATGCAGCGGATGATCCGATCAAAATCATCCTGAAGGGCGCGCGGAAAAACAGGCTCATGGTGTGCGATTCTGTTGCGGAGCCTCCTCACGGCTTCAATGTCAGACCTTAATTCTGATCGGCGCTGGCTGGCAGCGACACCACGAGGCGCGTCCGGAAACACTGCGTAGAAATGATCGTCCCACAGTCTGCCTTGGTGCCTGTTTGTCAGCATCTTCTCCCAAAACACGAACTTCAGTTCGGCGACGACCTTTCCGGCAGTGGGTTGCTGTGCTGCGCAACCTTCGAGGTCTCGTTTGGGGCTGTATGCCGGACCGCGCGGGTTCGGTAACGAACGGATGAAGCCTTGTGTCCAAGGCCATGTTCCTCCATGGACAGCTTCGATTGCTTCCACGATCGCGTTTCGCAGCGCAACTTCCAAAACATGGAGTGGAACCATGAACGCGGCTGATACTTGAAGATTCCAGTGGTATAGGTGGAGAGCTCGCGTCCTATCATTGCCGGTTTCGCGCAGATAGGTCGCAAACCTAGGTGCGGATAGGACGTTCGGAAGGTGGTGTTCTTCATCAGCCGTGAACGGTGGATACATTGACAGTAAAGACTTTCGGTGCCATATAGGGCATGAGCTTTGAGACTGCGGGCACTATGCCTCCCCTCATTGCACAAAGAAAGCAAAAGCCCGTCGCATTGCGGCGGGTTTTTCAGTTTTCGAGCCCGACTCCGAAAAACCGTTTGATTGGCCGGTCGACGACAGCAGATCCTGCGGCTTATCTTGACAAGGTAATGCAAATGCATTACCTAACGTGGGTAGCAAAGCCCCTTTTTTCAGGAGACTGCCATGACAGCCCTCGCACAAGATGTCTCGAAACTCACGGATCGGTATCAGACGACCGTGCCGGCGGGTGTGCGCAAGCAGCTCAAGCTGGGCAAGGGCGACCAGATTCGCTACTGCACCGAGCCGAGTGGCAGGGTTTATATCGAGCCCGTGCGCAGCGACGAGGAAGATCCCGTGCTCGGAGCATTTCTCGATTTTGTCGAGGCTGATATCAAGGCGCATCCGGACCGCATTCGGGCGTTCGATGGGGCTTTGCATGACCGTCTTGCAGCACTGGTCGGAGACGTTGACGTCGATCTCGATGCGCCGCTATCGCTCGAGGATGAATGAGCGGCGATAGCGTGCCCGCCCAAGCGCCACTTGTCGTGAATGGATGGTCGATTTATGCGCATCCGCTCTTTCTGGACCAGCTCGAAGGGCTGACCTTGGAGGTTGAGGCGCGTAAGGCACGCGATCCCAAGGCCTGGCGCAAGAAAAATTGCACGAAACGGCTGGCCGCCATCTTCAAGCTGGTCACCGAGGCCATACCGGCAGATCCCGGTGCCGCCGCCTTTCGGCAAGGCGGCACACTCGGCGATCACCGCAAGCACTGGTTCAGGGCGAAATTCTTCCAGCAGTATCGGTTGTTCTACCGGTTCAACAGCGATGCGAAGATCATCGTGGTGGCCTGGGTGAACGACGACAAGACCCTGCGCGCCTACGGCAGCAAGACGGATGCCTATGCGACCTTCAAAGGGATGTTGGAAGATGGCAATCCACCTGACGATTTCGACGCGCTCCTGAAAGAAGCAGCGGCGGCGGACAAGCGGTTCGAAAAGTCCCTTGAAGCGGCGCCTGAGCGGTAACTGGGGTCGAATGCCGGAGGGGGCAGAATCCTACGCTCTCATGAGCGTTTTTTGTTTTCTCGACACGATGAGACTACCCCGCCAGCGCGGGATGGTCAAAATATGTAGCCTGTACAGGCGCTGGAGACGGCAGCTCGAACCGATGGTTATCATGCTCTCATCCGCGGATTGGTTACCGCCTGACCAAATTCGATGCGGGCTTGCCTCTCCCTAAGAACGGATATTTGTCCCAACGTATGCCGAGGGTTCCCCTATCAATGGCCGCCATCCCCAGCGTACTGCACAGGTCATTTGTCGATCAGTTCATGCTGGCAGTGGCGTTTTCCGGGCAATGTCCCAGACAAAACCCGCCAGCTCTCGGGCGATGGCGGCCAGCACTCGTGGCTGTGGCTTTCCGGTTCGGCTAAGATGACGGAACCGTTTACACAGCCGGGTCTGTGCTTTCCACCCAATGTCTTTGATCTGCTGTGGCAGGTGGGCTGATCGCTTCAGATATGGATGTCCTTCTTTGGGCGGGTGTCGATATGACCAACCCGCCTCGACCAGCATGGTTCGCGCCAGAGTATTCCCGGTTTTGGTTATGCGTCCACGCCGTATGGTGGATCCGCTGGAATGCTCGCTCGGTACCAGACCAAGCCAGGCCATCAACTGACGCGGATTCTCAAAGCGGGTGATGTCGCCGATCTCGGCCACGACGGTGGCGGCGATGGTCGTGTTGACGCCCCGCAAGGCGCGCAGGGCATCGACCACTGGCGAGAAATGCCAGCCGGGGATCGCGTCTTCGATAGCATCGTCCAAAGTTGCCACGCGGGTTTCAATCTGGTCGATTGCGCGCTTCAGTTCTTCAAACGCGAGTTGCTGGTGCCGGTATGGAAACCGGCGCAGTTCAGCCAGCCAGCGTCGGTGCCGTTTTGTCCAGTATTTGCCGTTCTGATACCGCAACCCGTGACGCAGCAGAAAGCTCTGTAGCTGCTGCTTAGCTACCTTGAGCGCATCCATCGCCTGTTTGCGTGTGCGGATCAGGTCGCGCATCGCTTCCTGTTCCTCATCCGGCGTCCAGATTGGGGTCAGTTCACCAGCCCGCCAGAGCCGCGCCAGCATCAAGGCATCGCGGCGATCGGTCTTGATCCGGTCTCCGGCTTTACGCGGGATCATCGCTGGCGACACCACCGCACATTCAAACCCGAGCTTTGTCAGCAGCCGGTGCAATCCGTAACCGCAGGGACCAGCTTCATAGCAGAAAGTGGGCACCTTGCCGTCCGCAGCCAGTTGTTTGGTCAGCCGCAAGACGGAATCGCCCGAGTGCTTGATTGTGCCAAAAAACCTGACCTCGCCGCGTCGACCGCGCTCGCCACGGAAACCGTGTCCGCGTGGACGTCAAGCCCAACATAAGTCTCTTTGCTCATTGCGTTTCCTCCATCGAACATTCTTCTGTTCGTCAAGAAAACCACAGCAGGTAGTGCCGCTGCAAAACGCTCATCTGGTCTAAGGAGACGATCATGATCGACGAAACTGCCCTGCTTGACGCCACCCCGCTTCTCGACTTTCGCGCCGCTGGCATCGTGGGCCTGATCGAGGACCGGGGCTGGCTCCGGCTGTCCGAGCAGGACCGCATCGGTGCCGCATATGACTTCGTCAGGAACGAGATCCTCTTCGGCTACAACCGCGCCGACGACATCCCGGCATCCAGGGTGCTCGGGGACGGCTACGGTCAGTACAACACGAAGGGGACGCTCCTGATGGCGCTGCTGCGCGCGCTTGGCGTGCCGTGCCGGCTCCACGGCTTCACCATCCACAAGGCGCTCCAGCGCGGCGTGGTCCCCGAAGCCGTCTATCCGATCGCGCCTGCCGAGATCTTGCACTCCTGGGTCGAGGTCCGGACGGGTGAGCGGTGGGTCGAGCTCGAGGGCTTCATCCTCGACAAGGACTTCCTCGGCTCCCTTCAGCAGGCCTTCGCCGGCACGGAAAGCCTCTGCGGATACGGCGCCGGAACCGACTGTCTCAGCGCGCCGCCGATCGATTGGACCGTAGGAAACACCTACATCCATAAGACCGGCATCGCGCGCGATTTCGGAACATACGATACGCCGGACCGGTTCTACGCGGAGCATCGCCAGCAACTCGGCACGCTCCGCGACCTGGCCTATCGCGGCGGCGTCGGACACTGGATGATTGCACGGGTGCGGGCGATCCGCTCAGGCCGGATTCCGCGCATCCCCGGCCTCAAACGACCCGAGCCGCTCAGGAAGGAAGTCGCAAATGCCGCATGACAGCGGACATGCGCATATAGATCCGAAATCCGGAGACAGGCGGGTCTCGATCGCGATCTGGGCGAGCGCGCTCCTGACCGTCGCGCAGATCGTGGGCGGGATCGTCTCGGGCAGCCTCGCGCTGATCGCGGATGCGCTGCACAACTTCTCGGACATGACGTCGCTGGTGATCGCCTTCGCGGCCCGCAAGATCGCGCGGCGACCGGCGGATGAGCGCATGACCTTCGGTTACGGCCGGGTTGAGATCGTGGCTGCGCTCATCAACTACACGACGCTAATCCTGATCGGCTTCTACCTCATCTATGAGGGTGGAATGCGGATGATCGACCCGCCCGAGGTGGCGGGCTGGACGGTGGTGATCCTGGGCGGCGTAGCGCTTGTCGTGGACACGCTGACGGCGCTGCTCACCTGGTCGATGCAGAGGGACAGCGTGAACATCCGCGCGCTTTTCCTGCACAATCTGTCGGACGCGCTGGCCTCGGTTGCGGTGATCGTCGGCGGGTCGCCCATCATTCTCTACGATATGCGGTGGGTCGATCCGGCGATCACCATCGGCATCGCGCTCTACATCCTCTATCTCGCCTTTACCGAGATCGGCAACAAGGTCCCGATCACGCTGGTGAAAACGGGGGACATCACCAGCCTGTCACCCTGATCAAAGCCGGAAAACTCTCGCCAACGGCGGTAGAAGGTTCGGGGGCGGACCAGAGGACATCAAGGCCGCGAACAAAGCCCGGCTGACGGAGCAATTCGGCATCGGCCATTCAAGCCTGGAGTTCGAGCACGAGGATCGCGCGCACCAGGATGCCGATCTCTACGGCCACGGCAAATCCGACAAGTCGTAGGGGAACCCTCAATGTGTCGAGTGCGTTAAAGCTCTATGATGGCGAAAAAAATGCAGGATGATCGGGAAACCAACCTGAAGCGAGGAATTCGCGTCGAGATCGCGAGCCTTGTCTACAACCTCATCGAGGTTGTCGTTTCCGTGACCGCGGGGCTGCTGACCGGCAGCGCGGCACTGGTGAGTTGGGGTCTCGACAGCACGGTCGAGGCCACTTCGGCTGCGACGCTGATCTGGCGCTTGAAGGGTGAGAAGGACGGTGGCGACAAGCGCACGGTCCTGCATCGCAAGAAGGTCGCGCTCTATGTGGTCGCCTGTGCTTTCTGGATCGTCGTCGCGGCGATCCTTTACGAGGCGGTGTCCGCTTTCATCTCGCAGGAGGCACCGGGCTTCAATTGGTGGGGGATCGCGATCCTGTTTGTCTCTTTGGTGGTCAATCCGCTGCTGGCCTGGGGCAAATATCGCTACGGCAAGCGGCTCGATTCACCCGCCCTGAAATACGATGCCAAGGATACCCTGATCTGCGAATACCAGACTGTCGTGGTGTTGGCCGGGATCGGTCTGACGCAATGGATGAGCTGGTGGTGGGCCGATCCGGTCGCGGCGCTTCTGATCGTGCCCTACGTTGCGTGGGAGGCATTCGAGGCCACCAAGGATGCGCGGTCGGTCGATCCGGGCGAAGCCGAAGCTACTGCCGACACTTGACGTTGCGCATGATGAACCGCTCCAGTTCCTGAACGCTGCTTTTTGCGAGCAGTGTTCTGGCTGCCGCTGCCCGGTCATGCAGAGCGTCCTTCTGAAGGAAGTGGACGAAATTTTCGACGTGGTCGCAGAGATCGTTGAGGAGTGTGACAATTTTTGCGGGGCGTAAGCGAGCGTTGTTGTCATCAGGGGCACGCTCACTGGAATCATTGGCAAACATTGTGCCACAGACACTTGGCAAAACTGCCTTTGATCTGAACCGTTTTCGACCGCATCTTAGGGACCGGACATTCGTGCTATGTGTAGCATTAGGTAAATTGGGCTCCTAGCGGTCGATCGCCGCGCGCTGCCTCAATGTCGGCTTTATTGATCAACAAGTTCGGCGGTTTTGCTGCGTGGCTTTCTCTTTGTTGCTGAGGAGGGCAGACCGCGTTGACGGCCCGCCCTTCTTAATAGCTTTCGGGCCGGATCCCCTGAAAAGCGAAAGCGGGCTTTTTGTCCTTTGGAACTCAGACCTTGATCCAAAGGAAACCCCCATGTCCCAGCCACGCTCAACGCTCCCCCATCCTGATAAATCCGACGCTAACCTCGCATCTGCCCTCGAGCAGATCGGCACGGAGGTCGACAACCAGCCCCTGCGCAGTTCAGCGCTCGCGCGCATCATGCGCGAGACGTTTCATGGCAGCGATGCCGGCGGTGCCTGGGACTGGCGGATGGCCTATGACGTGATGCAGGCCGCTGCCATCCGAGTGCTGCTGCGTGGGGACGGCGCGGCAGGTGACATCGCCGCCGCAAAACTACTCGGATCTCGGCTCCTGACGGAAACCCGCCGGTCGGAACAGCAGATCCGGCTGCAGCAGTTTTCCACGCCGCTGCCTTTCGCGGCAATGGTCGTGCGGGCGGCGGCCATTCGCGAGGGCGAGACCGTGCTGGAGCCCTCTGCGGGCACCGGTGCCCTGGCCGCTTTCGCCGCCCGGGCCGGTGCCACGCTTTTGCTCAACGAGATCGACCCCTTTCGCCAGCGCCTCCTGCGCGCGGTCTTCGGCGGCGAGGTGACGGGCCATGACAGCGAGCATATCGACGATCTGCTGCAGACGCCGGCTTTGCCCGACGCGGTGGTGATGAACCCGCCCTTCGCCTCCTCGGTCGATCGCTCCCGAGACAAGCACATTGCCGCTAAGCATCTCATCGCGGCTGCAAAGCGTCTGGCACCCGGTGGCCGGCTGGTGGCGATCATGCCGCTGGGGTTCAGCCCGGAGCGTGATGGCGCGCATTGGTCCCGCGCCTGCGGCCTGCTCACGCCGCGCCTGGCCCTCACGATGCCAGGGCAGGTCTACCGCAAGCTTGGCACGTCTGTCGAAACCCAGCTGATGGTCTTCGACAAGGTGCAGGAGGACGGCGAGATGATCCGCGCCACAGTCCAGAATCTGGAGGAAGCCCTTCCTCTTGTCGACGCCGTGGCCGCGACCCGGCCCGAGGCGCGCCCCGCACAAAGGGCGGCAGCACGCCCTCACGCGCGGCCGGTCGGTCCACCATCTGCCCCGCGCAAGACCCCAGCTGCGCCTGTCGCCGCCCCCAAACCACGGGCCAATGCCGCTATCGCGCTTAGCTTCACAAGCCTTGATATCCCGCGCGACAACACGCCCATCTCGGACATCTATGCGCGCTACCGTCCGCAGCGGATCGAGATTGCGGGTGCGCAGGAACATCCCACGCCGCTCGTTGAAAGCATCGCCATGGCCTCGGTTGCCCCGCCCATGCCCTTAAACACGGGCAGTGATGAGTTGCGCCTGCCCGCACGGTTGATCGAGGAGGGACATCTCTCCGAGGCGCAGCTCGAGACCATCATCATGGCGCATGATGCCTATGGGCGTGACCTGCCCGGTCGGTTCACCATCGACGAGGACCAGACCAAGCTAACGCGCGCCGATGATGACCCGGACGCACGTACCTATCGCCTTGGATATTTCCTCGGCGACGGCACCGGCTGTGGTAAGGGCCGCGAATGCGCGGGGCTCATTCTCGTGAACTGGCTGGCCGGACGCCGGAAGGCGATCTGGGTCTCCAAATCCGCCACGCTTATCGAGGACGCGATCCGCGACTGGACCGATCTGGGCGGTTCGCCCGCCGAGATCCAGCCGCTCTCCAAGTGGAAACCCGACCAGCCCATCCCGATGGGCGACGGCATCCTCTTCGTCACCTACGCCACGCTGCGGTCCGCGGGCAAATGCGGCACCACGCGACTGAGCCAGATCGTCGACTGGATGGGCGAAGACTTTGAAGGCGTCCTCGCTTTTGATGAGGCCCATGCCCTGCAGAACGCGGCAGGGTCTGAGCAGGGCAGGGGGGTCAAACCCTCCCAGCAGGGCCTTGCGGGCCTGCGGCTGCAACTGGCAGCACCCCGCGCTCGCGTCTTCTACATCTCGGCCACGGGTGCCACGAGCGTGCACAACCTCGCCTATGCCGCGCGTCTCGGTCTCTGGGGGCAGGGGCCGGAATACCCCTTCCCAAGCCGCGAGAGCTTCGTGTCGGCGATGGAGGCAGGCGGTGTCGCGGCCATGGAGGTGGTCGCACGCGACCTCAAGACGCTCGGCCTTTACACGGCCCGCGCCCTCAGCTTCGATGGCGTGGAGTACGACGTGCTCGAACACGCGCTGACCCCGGCGCAGATCGAGATCTACGACGCCTATGCGGGTGCGTTTCGGACGATCCACCACAATCTCGAAGCGGCGCTGACTGCCACCGGCGTCAACGACGCTTCGAGCGAGACCAATGCCTCGGCCGCACGCGCCTCGGCCAAGTCCCGCTTCGAGAGCACAAAGCAGCGCTTCTTCAACCATCTCCTGATGGGCATGAAGGCCCCGACCATCATTCGCGCCATCGAGGACGATCTGGCGGGGGGCAATGCTTGCGTCATTCAGGTGGTCTCGACGGGTGAGAGCCTGCTGAAACGTCGGCTTGAGACGATGGACCCGGAAGATGAGCTCGTCGAGGGGGCCTTGACGCCGCGCGACTACGTCTTGGGTTACCTCGAACAAGCCTTCCCGATCCACGCGCAAAAGCTGGTCGAGATCGACGGCAATATGGTGGCCGAGCCGCTCCGCGATGAAACTGGCGCGCTGGTCGTCTCGCGCGAGGCGCTCGCCCTGCGTGATGCGGCAATGATGGAGTTGATGACGCTCGCGCCGATCCCCTCGGCGCTCGACCAGATCCTCTGGGCCTTTGGCGACGAGGCCGTCGCCGAGGTCACGGGGCGATCGATCCGGCCCCTCAAGGCCGAGGACGGCCATCTCTTCATCGAGAAACGCAGCGCCAGCAGTAATTCCTCCGAGACCCAGGCCTTCATGGACGGCGAAAAGGATGTCCTGATCTTCTCCGATGCAGGCGGCACGGGCCGCTCCTATCACGCGGCGCAAACGGCGAAGAACCAAAAACGGCGCCGGCATTATCTTCTGGAGCCCGGCTGGCGCGCCGATGCGGCCATCCAGGGGCTGGGCCGCACGCATCGCTCGGCCCAGGTCAGCGCGCCCTTCTTTCGGGTCTGCACCTCCGATGTGCATGGCGAGAAGCGCTTCACCTCGACGATAGCCAAACGCCTCGACCAGCTGGGGGGCCTTGACCAAAGGCCAGCGCGAGACCGGCTCGCAGGGCATGTTCCGGGAGGAGGACAATCTCGAAAGCCCGATCGCGCGGGCCGCACTGCGCGGGTATTTCGCCGATCTTGCCGCCGGGCGCGCCGAGGCGATGAGCTACCAGAGCTTCACCGACTGGACAGCCCTGCGGCTGATCGACAAGGACGGGGTGCTGCTCGAGGAGCTTCCCCCGATCCAGCGGTTTCTGAACCGGGTGCTGGCCCTGCCCATCCACATGCAGAACGCGCTCTTTGCCGAGTTCATGCGCCGGATTGCCGATCAGACGGAACGGGCGCGCGCGGCGGGCACGCTAGATCTCGGCGTGGAAACCCTGCGTGGCGAAAAGATCGAACAGGTCGGGGCGGAGGATCTCTGGACCTGCCCGAAATCCGGCGCGGTGACGCGGATCATCGGGCTCAAGGTGACCGACCCGGTCCACGTGCTGTCGGCGGATGACGCCCTGTCGCGCAATCCCGACAAGCTGCCCATGGTTAATCGCGCCTCCGGTCGCGCGGCGCTCATCTCGGCGCGGCCCATGCAGATGTATGACGAGGACATCGTCACATGCATGCGCAAGGCGGTGCGGCCCAACGGGTCGAGCTACCTCGAGGAGGCGCGGTTCGAGTCCTCGGCCTGGGAAGAGATCGGCAAGCCTGAGTTCGTACGGCTTTGGGATGAAGAGGCTGCGTCCCTGCCGAAAACCACTACGACCAAGCTCTACCTGCTGACCGGTCTCTTGCTGCCGATCTGGAAGGACATTCCGGCCACCAATGAGCGCATCTACCGTTTCACGCCGGGCGGGGCGACCGCCATGATCGGGCGCACGCTCACTGAGGAAGGGGCGGCCGCGCTGCGCGCCCGCTTCCTCGTCTCCAATCCGCAAACGCCGCAGGAGATGTTGACCGCCGCCATCGGCATCACCGCTCCTGTCGATCTCGGCCGGGGTCTGACCCTGACCCGTCGCCGTGTCGCAGGCGAGATGCGCCTCGAGCTTGGCGGCGTGGACAAGGGCATGATCGACGGCCTCAAGGCCCTCGGCTGCTTCACCGAGATCATCGCCTTCCAGCTGCGGGTGTTCCTGCCGCATGGGGACGGGATCGACACGGGCCGCATTCTGGCCCGGATCGTGGGGCAGGGAGCCGCCAGAGCGGCAGAACAAGCCGCCTGAAAAGTCAGAGAGGGCTTTGGGCCGGGCGTCGCGGATCGGGGTTTGGCCGGTCTGCGCTTTCCGGGCGCACGCTGACCAATGTCACGCCCGGTCCCCCCAAATTCAGATAAGAGGACAGACCCATGACCAATCCCCAGATCGACTATGCCGCAATGGCGGCTCAGTGGCGTGTAGAGCGCGAAACCACCTTGAAGGCATCCAGAGTGGAGCTGCTCGCGCAGCTACGTGCGCTTGGCATCAGCGAGGTCGCTGTCGAATACGAAGGCTATGGCGACTCCGGCAATGTCGAGGATGTGACGGTGCAGCCTGCAGAGGTCAACCTGCCGGAGCCGCTTGCCACAAAGGTTGGCGACTTCTCCTGGTCGCTCGCCTATCACCATCACCCGGGGTTCGAGAACAACGAGGGCGGCTACGGCACGCTGTCCTGGGACATAGCACTAGACAGCATCACCCTCGATCACGCGGACCGCTATGTCGAATGCTCGCACAGCTATGACGAGGGGCTGTGAGATGGCCCATCCGCTTCATCATGCCGAAAGCTCTGCCCGGAAATTCGGCGGGGTGCCATCTGACTATCAGTCTGTGCACGATTGGTTTGACGCCTCGAAAGAGCACCTCGCGCTCTTCACGCACCGAGCCATGCGCCACCACGCTCAAGGCCTTTTTGAGGCCGAACGTGTCTTCGGCTTGACCCTGACCAATAGCGCAGGTCGGGACATTCCCCTGCGCTGGATCGGCGAGCAGCATATCCGTGAAGACTGCCAGGGCCGCATTCCGAGCATGGCGGACTGGCTGCGACGGATCCAGCCTGAGCCATGGATGGCCAATGGCCATATCGACCGGCATTCTGGCGATGAGCCCTGCGGCGACCCAAGGGTTGCCTGGGCCTCCGAGGTCGCCGCCGGAAGAACGGTTCTTGGCCTGAAGGATTGGATGGCGGCGCGCGCGACGCAAGCCACGCAAGGTGCCTGACAGATCTCGGTCGTTTGCCAAACGAATGCTGCATGGAAGCCCGGTTGGACGACCGGGCTTCTTGCGTCGTTTCCCCACCATTCTTCGTAAGGAGGACCCCATGACACTCGATGACATCAAGGCGGCCGTCGATGCCGGCCAGACAGTGCATTGGGCCAATACCGGCTACATTGTCCACAAGGACCGGCTTGGTCAGTACCTCATCACCTATGTGCCGAATGGTAGCTGCATCGGTCTGACCGACCGGGGCGGGCACCGGTTGAACGGAAAAGAGGCGGAGTTCTTCGTCGCGCGATTGGAGGACGGCGCGGAAAATCCGGGCAGCCAATCAAGACCAGACGGGCAGGGGAGGGGCGTAACACCAGGAGGCGCGGGGGCATTCCCACTCGGACGGCAGCTCTGACCTGTGGGCGGGGCTGAAAGGAAAGCAAGCTTTCTGATTTGTGATCCCTCAAGGGGTCGAGAAAGCAATCCCGGATGCGTTGGCAAGAACGTCAGGCACCGGCCAATCCAAAAGGAACCATCCCATGTTCGCAGGAACCCTCACCCGCAATGTCGAGACCGCAGCCGTTCAGTACACCGGCATAATCCATTCGACGCGCTTTGACATCGCCATCCAGTTGGAGGCGCGGGCCAAGATGTCTGAACGCAGCCCGGATTTTGACGTGACGGCAGTCAACAAATCAGGCCGCAAAGTGCGCATCGGCACGGCCTGGAACGAGACCGGCAATACCAGCGGCAACCCCTACATCTCGATGCAGATCGATGTCGGCTTGGGTCCGTTCCGGGTCAACGCGGTGCAGACGAAAGAGGCGCGCGCGGCCCAGAGCGGCGAGTTTGAGATCATCCCGCTGGTCTCGAACGGCCTGATGAAATCCGGCTCGATCTCGGGGGAGCTCACCGCCATGGACGCCGACAACGCCTTCACCGGCTACATCGCCAACATGATGTTCGATCTGGAGTTCATGCTGATCGAGAACAGCTACAAATCCGAGGAAACCCACCCCGATTACCGGATCGAGGTCAGCTCGCCCCGGGGCACACCGATCCGCGTCGGCTCGGCGTGGATGGCGAAAAGCAGCCGCACGGGCAATGACTACCTGTCCCTGCTGATCAACACGCCTGATGGCGACCTGCGCGTCAACGCCGTACAGAACGAAGAGCAGCGCGGCGGGCAGACTTTCTCGATCATCCCGTTCATCGACAGCGGTGAGCAGCCGCAGGACGCGGGCGTGGGGCTCTCCTTGGTCGCCTAATCGGCGCGCGAGGGGGAGACGATCTGAACCCAAAGGGAAACCGTGGGATCACGGTTCCCCTTTTTCTGCGCTGGTATGGTTTAGAGATGGCGCGAAGGAAATTATGCTAAGGTTAGGTGTCGGAGTAGGCCCAGAGTCGGCGTTCGAGCTTAGCGCGACGGATGGCCGGTGTCAGCCCAACCACGACCTACGCATCAGGCGCATTGACTGCTCCGCTGCGAGTGCGAACTATTTGGACCATTTTTCCCGAAAGCTGCCATTCAGCAGGCGGTGGCTGCCCTGGCTGATGCTGCGGCAAGCACCAAGGGCAGCGAAGCGCAGATAGCGATCTTTGCAAACTCAGCCTTTCTCTTTCTGAACAAGCGCCTTTGCGAACAAGACAGCTGGAACGAGGCAAAGATCAAAAGACGATCAGGCGACTTGTTTGAGAGTGCCAAAAAAACTGGGGACATACAGGCGCACTTGTCGCCCTGCTTTGATGGTCAGTCAGGAACAACTTGCCCTATGAAAGCTCTTCCAGGATGGGCACTGTCTTCATGTGGGTTTCAACAGCTGACCTGACCTCATCGCTCATCGGTAGGTTTGCCGCTTCCACCTTCCAATGGTCTCTGAAAAGCTGAACGGTCTCCTTGGCAGCGTCGATCGCCATCTTCTTCGGAATGGCAGCTTTGACGGCAAGGTGCTCCAGCTCATCCACCGAGAACGCCGAAAACACCTTAGCACGACTAATCTTCATGTTCGTCGCATCACCCGGAATGTAGGGCACAGTCGCCACAAAATCATAAGCTGGTGCCAGCGAGACATACCGCCGGTCCGGATAGATTAACGACCAGTTCTTCATATGCATGTCGGCATTGCCGATCAGCATATTGAAGGTCAGACGCCGGACATATTCGATGATGTCTGCATCATTACCTTCGGCGGCGATCACCTGGGCAATGTTCCGGAATGTGCCATTGCCGTACTTGTCTTCAGGATAGAGCCCATAGACCTGCGCAAAATCCTCAATGTGCACGCGCGACCCGTCGGATAGCCGATCAAAGCGCTCGATCACAAAGGCATGCTTGCCGATCTTATCGATGCCTACGGGCAGGTTCTTGATCGCATCGATCCCCACGAGATCGATGGCAGGCACGTTCATCCCGACCAGGCCCGCCAGCTTCATCATCGAGAATTCATTTTCGGGGACGCCTGCGAATTCCCGTGAGGGGAGCTTGACGATCCAGGAACCCCCAACGCCGGAAGCGGGAATGGTCAGGCCGCCAGTTGCTCCCATCACAGCTGAAAACTTGAGCTGCACGCCAGCCAGCGAAAACCGCAGCGCGTTCTCGCGGCGATCATCACTTTGGTCGTCCGCTCCATCGGCAGCATCCGGCGGCCAGGCTTCACCATCGGCCGGGGTGATCGTGATCGCGCCGGGCAGGTCATGACCAAGCGCCCAGAGCAGATAGAATTCACGTTCGGGATTCACGCCTGCCTGTTCCGCCAGGTATTTGCGCAAGTGCCCTTCGGGCAGAAGGTTCGAGAAGAAGGGCATGACGCGTTTCTGATACGGACGAAACTCCGTATAGAGCTCCCCGAATTCATCCTTGAAGGCAAGACCAAGGGTCGCCCTGTCTGGGTCGGCAATATACTCGTCGGTGAAGGCAAAGATGGTGCGATCACCCCCGAGATTGGTGAGCGTGCCGATGGGCGCGCCATACAGATTGACGTTAAGGACGGAGACACTACTCATCGTTATCTCCATCTAGGCGGTAAGCGGGACGCGGCGGGCGCGCTCGATCCTCATCGGCCATGCCGTGTGCGAGGGCGTTGCGGAAACTGTTCATCTGCTTGGACGCGTCTTGCAGGGTTTTAAGGCCGCCCGTGTTATCCACGGTTTTGAGCGCCTCGCGGATGCTGCGCAATGTGTCAGTGTTCCGGATAAGATTTTCGAACTGGCGCAGCTCCCGAAACTGTCGCTGCAAATTCTGGATGGCTGAATTGTCGATCTTGAGTGACTGGATGTGCTCAAGCTGCTTGGCCAGCTGCGTAAACTCCTTGCGCGTTTCGGGCGTTGCCTTGGGCGCATCGCCTACGCTGCGAGTGATCGTTCTGACGGCGGGTGCGGCCTTGCGCGGCACGAGCGCCAGCTCCAGACCAAGAGCGTTTGCGATGGCGGTCAGACTTGAGACCGTCAGGTTCACAGCGCCGCTCTCGATCTTGGAGATGTGCGACTGCGGCACGCCTGCACGGGCGCTTAGCGCGCGCTGGCTAAGCCCCTTCTTCTCGCGCGCAGCCTTCAGTGTCGCTGCCAGTTTCTCGCTCTCATAGCTCATTTTGATATAATCCTACACATCAAGCTAAGCGCCTGATCTACTTAAATGTATCATGTAAGACTTGCAATTTCAAGGTATGATCTGCTTTTATAGATCATTCTCTATTTGAGATCTACTTTAATATATCAGTCATTGGGGCGCTTCTAGCTCAGCCAAGAGGAGCCGGGCGTGCGGCTCATCATACGGTCGTATGTGTCTTCCTCGGCCTCTTCGGAAAGTTCGAAGCGTGATGGTGCATCCCCAAGATGGATAAGGGAAAGCGCAAAGTCGTGGACTTCGGAGACCAGAGCATGCTCGGTGCAGGGCTCTTTGAACCAGACGCCCGCCTCATGCTCTCGCGTTGCCTTTCGTCTAATCAGCTCTGCATCCGTTGCCGGAATCGCAGCTGCCGGTATCTCGATTGGTGGTCGGCCGGACGTTTTGAAATAAGCGCCCGTGCGCAAGGCGCGACCACTCGACCACCCCCAATGAATGAAGCCGTCGATAGACTTCACAAGAACTGCACGGCGCTCGGTGTACTGCAGCCAGCGCAGCGTCGCTGCGATCAGGGATACGCCGTAGCGATCAGCGCACTCTCCCAAAGCTTCCAGGTCAGGCTGGGATTTCGGGGCGATCTGCGCGCGGAAGTCATCCAACGGCATGAGTAGATTTGCGGCAAACTCGTTCGCCTCTTTCTCGATCTGCCGGTACTTGCTGTCCCAGCGTTCCATATCCTCGGTACTGCAATGGATACCGTCAGGATGATCCTGTCTGTGCAGGAGGTAGTGCCCGAACTCATGGGCGAGCGTAAAGTTGACACGTCCCGGCGACGCTGTGTCGGAATTGTAGAAAATGCCCCAGCCTTTTTCGCCGGGCGGCGCCTTCATCAAGGCGCCCTCGAACCCTTTCAGCGGGGCGCCCTGCACAAGACTTATCGGATCGTCAGGAAAGCGCTGCTTGGAAAAATCGTAGGCAAGCGCTCCAACGTTTACCGGAAAACGGTCGTCGCCA
This sequence comes from Pacificitalea manganoxidans, assembly GCF_002504165.1. GTDB lineage: Bacteria > Pseudomonadota > Alphaproteobacteria > Rhodobacterales > Rhodobacteraceae > Pacificitalea > Pacificitalea manganoxidans. Next base: position 85,279 of record NZ_CP021406.1, on the reverse strand, counting down.
CCCAAGGTGTTCAGGATGATGGTCAGATCGTATGCCCATCGTTGTGGCGACTTTGGCTTGCTCATCCGGGCTTCCCCCATAGCTTTACCATCTCGCGGATTTTTTCTTTGGTGTCGGCATCCATGTGCCGGTATTCGCGATAGAACTGCACATCGACTGCATCCTCTTCTGATATCGCCTGCTTTTCGTCGAGCAGGTATTCAATCGTGACGCCAAGAACTTCAGCGATCTTAGTCAGCTTTTCCGCAGATGGTCGCGGCGGATTCTTGTTCTCCAGCTCCCAAATGTAGCTTTTGCTGGAGCCGGAGAGTTCGGCGAGTTTGTCGAGCGTTAGCTTCTGCTCCTTTCGTAAGCGGCGAATCTTCTCTCCCAGGCTGTTGGTCATGTGGCGGCCTCCCCATCGATCTTCTTGTTCGGTAAAGACATACTTTACGTGCTTGACTTCTGACTTTCAACAAATATATGATGTTCGGAGTGGGCGTACTTTTTGTGCCTGCATCCCTAACGAACCGGAGGTATGAGAAACATGAGTAAGGGACCGAAGACCCATCACGTCGTGCCGAATCCGGCAGGCGGATGGGATGTCAAGCGTGGCGGCGCATCCCGCGCCAGCAGCCACCATGAAACGAAGCAGGACGCTGTTGATCGCGGACGTGAAATCAGCCGCAACCAACAAAGCGAACTGCGCATCCACAACCGCGACGGACGGATCGCCAGCAGCGATAGCCACGGTGGCGATCCGTTCCCGCCCAAAGGTTAAACAGAAAGGACATAGCCATGGCGAAAGACGAAAAAGGCAAACCCGACAAAGAGTATACGATTGTCGTTAACGGTCGCGAGAAGACGGTGACAACGACCGAGCTTGGTGAGAACGATCTGATCGCCCTCGCCTATGAGAACCCGCCCACCGGCGAGATGATCTGCTTCACGATCACTTACCGGCGCGGTCAAGGCAACAAGCCAGAAGGCACGCTGGATGAGGGCGATACCGTGAAGCTGAAGGAGGGCATGATCTTCAATGTCACGGCAACTGATAAGTCGTAACGCCGATCTCAAGGCCCTCGAAGAGGGCGGATACGAGGTGGCCGTAAAGAATGGCCACCTCGTGATTTCCAACGTGCCCTACGTGAACGCCAATTGCGAGGTAAAGCTTGGCACCCTCGTTTCTGTTCTGCAGATGAACGGGGGCGAAACGATGACGCCGAGCGACCACAAGGCGTACTTCGTGGGCGAACATCCTTGCGATCCGGACGGCAAAACGCTCGAAAGCATCAGGCATTCCAGCAGACGCCAGACCCTCGGCAAAGACATCACGGTAGACCACATGTTTTCGGCCAAGCCGAAAGAAGGCTACCGCGACTATGAACACAAGATGGCTACCTATGTAGAGATGATCGCTTCGTCCGCGCGGAAAATCGATCCGACGGCAGATGCGCGCACCTACGTCGTTGCAAACTCCGATGAACCTGATCCGGTATTCAACTACCAAGACACAGCCTCGACACGGGCCGGAATCGGCGGTCTCTCCGAAAAGCTGGCAATGAACAAGGTCGCAATTGTCGGCCTTGGTGGGACCGGCTCTTACGTTCTCGATCTGCTCGCCAAGACCCCGATCCGCGAGCTGCATCTCATCGATGGGGATGATTTCCTGCAGCACAACGCGTTCCGGAGCCCTGGCGCGCCCAGCATCGAAACACTGCGCGGTCGAAACAAAAAGGTCGATTACTTCTCAGCGCTTTATGCACCCATGCGCAAGGGGATCGTCCCTTACCCGGTCTATCTCGACGCCTCCAACGCGGACCTTTTAGACGAGATGGATTTCGTCTTTGTGTGCGTTGACTCCGGCATCGCCAAACGCCCGGCAGTCGAACGCCTCGAAGAACAGGGCATCCCCTTCATCGATGTTGGTATGGGCATCGAGATGGGCGACGATGCCTTGGTCGGCGTGCTGCGGGTGACGCTGAGCACAGCTGAGCGGCGCGAACCGCTACGCCGCCGCGTGGGCATGGGCGAAGCAGAGATCGATGAAGCTTACGCCACCAACATCCAAGTCGCTGACCTGAACGCTCTGAACGCAACGCTCGCGGTACTCAGATGGAAGAAACTGGTTGGATTTTATGCCGATTTTGAGGGCGAGCATTCCAGCAACTACACGATTGACGGCAACATGATAAACAACATGGACAGGCTCGATGACGATAAAGAAAATTAACCATAAATTTGTAGATGCGATCCCCGAGAGGACTGAGGAAGGCGTTCTTTATCTTGCCATGGATTACGCGACGGCCGTTCATAAATGCGCCTGTGGCTGCGGCCGCGAAGTGGTCACGCCTTTAAGCCCGACGGATTGGAAGATGGGTTATGACGGTGTATCTGTGTCGCTCTCGCCATCCATCGGAAACTGGAGTTTTCCCTGCCGATCGCATTACTGGATCAAGCACAGCAATATCCGATGGGCAGGCGATATGAGCGATGAACAGATTGCAGCAGGACGGGCTCACGACCGTCGCGCCAAAGGTCGCTATTACGATGCGCCGGAAGCCCCCGCAGCAAGGGCGAATGCGGATGCGCGACAAGGTCTTTGGCAACGTTTCCGGCTGTGGCTAAGCGGCAAGTAATGATTAGTTCCGACGCCGATACCCTTACCGCGAGAGCGGTTTTGTCCTTGTCCCGAATCCCTTCCGCTCGATGATGTGTGGCGGCTGCATCTATGGCGAAAGACGGTTTATCCAGATGCGCATGCAGCATATGTATCCCCACCCGCCGCCAAAACCCGCAACTTTGCGAAGTCCACTTCCTGCGCATCGCTGCCGTTCGTCCAAGGCGCTGCGAATGACTGGCTCCCGCCCATCACGTCGAATGCTGGCGAAAACACACTCGTATAGTCGGCAGCGTTAACGCCTGCACATCGACCTGAGTCCCAGCCTTGCGGCCTCCCCTGCTCGGCTTCGCGTGTCGCAGGGGAGAACGGCCCTTCGGTCCGTCGCGCATTCGGCCATGCGGCCTCACCGCGGCGTCGCACCCAGGCCCCCGGTTTGCCCGCCTCGCGAGCACGTCCCTTCCTGGCCGCTCCGCCGGATTGCGCTCTGGTCTGTTTTGGCCCGAGGCCAAAACGATCCCGCCGCTTCATCCGTCTTCCGCGTCCGGTCGGGCCGTTTGCCTGCTCGGGTCGGGCAAACCTACCGTCAAAACACACACACATGAGTGCGGAAGCATATCCTCCGGATGGCCCCCAAATCAGCCCGCGTCAAGGATCGCAAAACTTTTCGGCGAGGGCGGAGCCGGTGGCTTGGGGCGGTGCCATGCGCGAGCGCGCGCATGTGTCGGGTGCCGTGCGCGGAAAACTTTTGCGCCCGGCAAGCCGGCGGCTGCGCCGTCCCTGACCCGGGCAGATTCGGAAACCAGGCATTCGGCCATGCCCCCACACTCACGTGGTGGCCTTGGAACCGAACACTGGAGACCAGACATGGCTTACGACAATGCGAACACCTACGAGACCATCGAGCTTTTCGGGCTGACCGAGAAAGACGCACAGCTCCCGATCCCGGAAGATCACATCCTGACCGACCACATCATCCGCGAGAGCTTCGAGGCTTTGCTCGGGCAGCTCCGCGGGACCGGGCTTGAAGCAGAAATCGAACCGCTGGCCCATGGGCTCGCCACGATCCTGCAGCGGCGCAAGGTGGCGCTCGGCAAGGAGGTCGACCGCACCGCCGACAAGATCGGCGCGCTGGCAAAATCCCACGACGGATCGGAGATCGCCGAGACCGCGCTCGAAGAGGCGCAGGCGCGCTTTGTGCAGCTGCGCGAGATTGTCAGCGCCATCGAAGTGTTGAGCGAGGCGGCTGCGGAATGCTACGAGATTGAGACCGGTCACGCCTTCATCCCGGCAGCCGGGTCGCGCGCGAGCGTCCGGGCGCAAGAGACCGGGGCGGTCTTCGAGGCGCGGCAGCTCCTCGAGCAGCACGACCGCGAAACCGCCGAGAAGTCGAAAGTCGAGGGGGTGCCCCTGATCGTCTCAGGCGCCACCGACTGGACCGATGTCGATGTGATCTTCAACACGCTCGACAAGGTTCGCGAACGGATCAAACAGAACCGCAACCAGGAGATCTTCCTCTGCCACAAGGGTGGCAAGCACGGGGCGGAGATGATTGCGGCTCGGTGGGCCCGGGCACGCGGGGTCGCACAAGCGCGCTTCGATCCGCGCTGGTCCGCGCATGGGCGGGCGGCACCGTTCAAGTGCAACGACGAAATGCTGGACGACAAGTTCGCGGCGACGGGGGTTGTACTCTTCGGCGGCAACGGGGTCGCGCTGAACCTCGGGCAGAAAGCGGAAGCGAAAGGCCTGACGGTCATGCGGGTTGCGGACCCGGTGAAGAATGCGTCGCAGGAGTGAAGAGAGGGGGTCGCGCTTGGCGCGGCCCTTTCGTCATGTCTCATGGCGCGTGCGATTGGTCATGCGTGATCGGCAGTCTGCGGCGGCCAGCACCGTTATCCCTCTACCCGGTCCGTCAGCGTGCGGCCCATCCGCATCGGTACGGGCTGGGGATGGTGCGCACCTCACGCACATCGTCAGCGGGGCAAGACGCGAGGGGTCGAGACGTCGCACTTGAGGCTGAAGACTTGCGCGTCCCTCGGGTGGTGTTTCGGACCGTCGCATCCACGCGGGCGGGCTCCGTCAGCACCCCGGCCAGGCTCGGCGTGACGCGAACGCGGATGGTGGCGGCTGCGTGATGGCAAGGCTCATCCGGGCTCTCCTTTTTGCTCATAGATGTGGATCGCACGGGGTCGGCCCAATCGTGCCCTCAGCTCACGCTTCGGCAAGCACAAATACGGCTTCCACGGCGAAGCCGCGGACCCTCCGCATTTGCGCTTGCGACCGGGCCTCTTGCCCCCGTGCCGGGTGATCCCCATCGCAACAAGGAGTAACCCAAATGACCAACCACTACGTCGCCACCGTCCCCGTCAAGTTCACCGATACCGATGGCCAGGAGCGCACCCGTTTTCAGCGCGTGGGCGCGATGTTCCGCAACACCCGCAACGGGGATGGATCGGAGTTCTTCAGCCTCAAGCTCGACTTCCCGGTCGCGGTCTCGGAGCTGGTGATGTTCCCTCCGAGCGCTAAAGATCCCCAGGACTAAGTCCTCTGACGAGGATGGGCCGCCCCAGGACGATCTTGGGGCGGCCCGATCCCTGTTCCAGGTATGCCGTCACCGGCGCGGGTGATCGCCTACAGCGACCTCCTCTTGGTGCCGGTAGCCGCGCGCTCAAAGGACGATCGCCGCCCGGAATGATCAGGCCGCGACAGACCGGCCAGTCAGCCTCAAGGGGGCCATCCACAAAAACCGGCAGGCCTTGGCCTCCCGGTTTTTGCGGCAGAGATTTGGGGACCCAAATCTGGCCCTCCTTGACCCTGCCTATCCGCCCTGTCGGTGGGGTTTGCGCCCGCCCGCGGTTCCGTCCGAACACAAGCGTGTTCGGCCAGACCCTCGGGCGGGGCTGGTGGACGGGACCCCTAGGACAGGTGGGTCGCCCGGTGGTGAGGGCGGCAGAGCCGCGTCCCTGCGGGCCGCGGCGTGAAGCGGACACCAAGGCTGCCTGAGACTGAATGCAACGTAAGTATATAATTGACATCACGGTATATTATCGTAAGGTAGGGGCGGCCTTGGTGGAAGGTGGCAGGAAATAGGGGGTCTTTCTTCCGCATGTCCCGAACAAAACGCCTGACAGAGATCGAGAAGATGCAGATCGTCCGCGAGGCCGCGGAGGGTGTGTCGACGTCCGAGCTGGCTGCGCGGTTCGGTGTTACATCGCGCGCCGTGCGCTACGTCTTGAAAGCCGATGCCGAGCGCCAGACGGATGCCGCAATTCCGGTCTCAGCGGTCAGTGTGAAGGTCACGGCTGCGGAGCTTGAGGCGCTCGACGCGGTGCTGGCGAAGGCGGGGATCGAAAGCCGGGCCGAGGGGCTGCGGCGGCTCATTCAGGCGGCAGGCGGGGTGTTCGTTCCGGACGCGCAGATGGCAGCTGAGATGGCGCGCTACCGCGCCTCGCTGCACGAGGTCGGCAATGGGGTCGCGCAGATCGCCAAACAGATGACGCAGGCCAATCGGCAAGGGCAGGGGGCCGGCTCGGAGTTCACCGAATTGCGCCTCGCACAGATGCGCGGGCTGGCGCGGTTCATCCTGGATTCCGCTGACGAGATCGACCTGCTCCTGCGCCGCCGTCGGGATGCGATGCAGCTGCAGGCCACGGCCGCGCTGAGGGAGTTTGCGCATGCAGCTGAATGATGCCGTCCATGCCGTCACGGGCGAGGTGTTTCGGGATGGCTGGAGCCGCGTCCGGGGCTCAATGCAGGGGCTGCACGTGGCCAAGCAGACCCAGCTTGTGCGCGCGGCAGCAGGCCACCGGCCAGCGGTCTTCAAGGCGATCCGGGGCGGGGGAACGCATACCAAATCGCAGCTCGCAAACCAGCTCGATTACCTCACCACCAAGTCCACCCATATCGTGGACAGTAGCGGGTTCTTGGATGGCAAGACGAAGCTCGAGGCGGGTGACATCAAGGATCTGACCGAGCGCTTTGCCAAGCGGTGGGATGCGGGCTTCAAGCCCAAGCTTGGGCAGACCACCCACATGCTCATGTCCTTCCCCATCGGCACGCGCGGGGAGGATGTGCGCGACATCGCGACTGATGTGGCGGAGCGGTTTTTCCAGACCGACGAGGGGCATTTCGACTACATCATCGCAGTGCATGAAGACCGCGATCACCCGCATGCGCATCTGGTGCTGAACCGTCGCTCGCAGGAAGGCGAGTTCTTCTTTCTGGGGCGCAACCATCGCTTCAACTATGACGACTTCCGGCTCGCCATGGTCGAGGAGGCCGTGAAGTACGGCGTGCGGCTGGAAGCCACGCGGCGGGTGGAGCGCGGCGTCGTGCATTACCCGGCCCGGACCAGCGAGATCTACGCCGCGAAAGAAGAGGGTCGCGCGCCCCGCGAGCGCGAACGTGTGGGGGCCGACTTGACCCGGACGCTGGCGGAGATCGCCAACACCAGAACCGTCTACCATTCGCTTGCCGCGGAGGCTTCGCGTGAAGCCCGCGAGAATATTGCCGCGGCACTCTTCCGCGCGGGCGAGGTGCTGGCGCATGGCGGACAGATGGACCGAACAGGAGATGTGTATATGGCTGAGGATCAAAGCTTCGAGGATCTCAGAAGCCTCTATGCGGAAAAGCTCGCGCGAGTGCAGGGCATGATCGCCGAGAAGTCTGACGCGGAACGTCCCATGCTGGAAAAGCGCCTCATCGAGATCCAGACGCAGGTCCAGCACATGCAGCCCTTGGGGCTGCGATCATCCACGCTGTCAGAGACCCCCTCGGAGGGCGGGATCTATTCCGAAGCCAATATCGACGCCAGCCAGCGCGAGCGACTGGCCGAGCCCGACCTGAGATCGCGCATTGACGCGGCACTACGGGGCACAGGGATCAGCACATCGGAAGTGGTGGCCCGGATCGAGACGGGCGCGTCAAATGCAGCGCTCGAACATCAATGGATCGCCAATGATCTCTCCAAAGTGGCCGAGGCGCGGAACCTGAACCTCGAGCGCCGCGCCGATCTGGAACAGGCGCGAGACAGTCTCAACGATGTGCATGTCGCGCTCGGCACGCTCTTGGAACGGGAAAACGTGCTGCGCCGGGATGGCGTCATGGAAGCGGAACCGATCAGCGAGCAGTTCCATTATCATGAGGGCGCGGTGCGGGCGATGGAAGGGACAATCCGTCAGGAGATGCGCGCAGAGGGCCTGACCGCGCAGCAGATCGAGGACCGGGACTGGGAGGTTGTCTCAAGGGCGGAGCGCCGGATCGAGACGGAGCAGCGCGCGTATCTCGAGGCACACCCGGATCTGCTCGCACGCCCCGGCGATGTGATCGACCGGTCTGAGCCCTACAGGGAGACCATCACCGATGTGGCCCGCGCCAGCGAGATCACCAGCGAGGTCGACCGCATCATGGAGGGACGCGACCTCCGCACGCCCGTTGCAGATGCTGTCACGGATGACTTACGAGCGCGCTATCCGGACATCCCGTCCCACCTCGCCCGCGGGCTCGGCGCGACCTATGCGGCCGTCGTCGAGATACGCGACACGGAGGTCATCAATCAGGTCCGCCGCGAAAACGAGATGCGCGACGGGCTTGGGTTTGGCACGCGCGACGCACTCCTCGCAGCCCGCGGTGAAACTGCTTCGCAGTCTGACCGTGCCGACCGCCTTGCAGACGAGATTGCGCGTGTCCTGGACCATGAGCGGGCGGGGGAGTTGTCCGCGCCCTTCGAGACCGAGGCGGAGCGGGACGCCTTCCGCGACGAGATCGCGCGGGCGCTGGATGACCGTCAACTCGAGCGGCTCACATCCGGCGATGCCGATGCGCTGGACAAGGTTCTCGAGGACCGCCTCGACCGGCTTTATGTCGCCAAGGTCTACCTGCAATCGGATGCAGCAACGGCCAACACGGAGGCCTTGCGCCAGGTGGTCGATGATCTTGCCGACACCGAATACGAAAAACACCGCACCACAGACGTGGATGGCGAGACCGAGCGGGGTCACGTCCATTGAGCGCCGCCATGGGAAAGGCGCGGATCGCGACCGGTGTCTTGTTGGTAACGCTGGTGACCGGTGCCATGGGCTATACGATCGCTTCGGCGGTGCTGACCTACCAGGATCTCGGCTTCGGCGCCGAGATCGACTTTGCCTATATCGCGCAGAACTACATGGCGATCCTCAATCGCCGCCCGGAGGACGCGCAACTTATTCACTTGATCATCGGCAGCTTCGCCGCCGCCGGGCTGATGCTGAGCCTCGCCCTCTCAGGGTCCGCCCTGACACGGTTTGGCCAGACCCATTGGCAGACCGCGCGCGAGATGAAGGCCAATGGCTTCTTCGGGGCGCCGGGCACCGGGTTCATCCTCGGCAAGCTGGGGCCGCCGGGCTCCCGCGCCAACTACATCTGCTCCAAGGTCTTCCCCCATGCGCTGATCGTGGCCCCCACGGGCCGCGGCAAGACCACGGGCTTTGTCATTCCGAACCTGCTGACCTGGCAAGGCTCCGCCGTGACGCTCGATGTGAAGGGCGAGTGTTTCGAGGCAACGGCCCGCCACCGCGCAGCCCAAGGCGACAAGGTCTATCGCTTTGCCCCCACCGATTGGGAGGGCAAGCGCACGCATCGTTACAACCCGCTCCTGCGCATCTTCGAGCTGAAAGATCCCGCGCGCCAGCAGATGGAATTGCAGCTCCTGGCGACGCTCTTCCTGCAGAGCGACAACGACCGGGTGCAGGGCCTGCTTAAAGGCGGGATCGATCTCTTCGTGGCGGCAGGGCTGCTGGCCTTCCAGCGCAAGCGCCCCACCTTGGGCGAGATTTACCGCATCGCGGCGTCGGGCGGGAACAAGCAGAAGGAGTATTTCGCGCGGGGCCACGAGGTGGACAACAGGGCCGCCAAGCTGATCTTCACCCGGCTGGCCTCGACCAACAACGATACGCTGACCTCCTATGTCTCGCTCCTGATGACCTCGGGGCTCGATCAATGGCAAAACCCGGCCATCGATGAGGCGACGGCCGTGTCGGACTTTGATTTCCGGACGATCCGCAAGAAACCCTTTTCGGTCTATCTCGTCGTCCAGCCCCTCATGGTGAAGCCGCTCGCACCCCTGATCCGGCTGTTTTTCTCCGATCTTCTCTCGGCCATGCAGGAAAAAGATCCCGGACCGGATGAGCCGTGGCCAGTGATGATCATGCTCGACGAGTTCAATCGCCTCGGCAAGATGCCCATCGTGGTCGAGAGCATCGAGACCCTGCGCACCTATCGCGGCCACCTTGCCGTGGTCACCCAAACCATCCCCGCCCTCGATGAAATCTACGGCGAGAACACTCGCCGCGCCCTGCAGGGCAACGCCGGCGTGAAACTCTATCTCACGCCCTCGGATGAAAAAACCGTCGAGGAGCTGAGCAAGGCGGTTGGCAAGACCACGAAGACCGTCATCACGCGCTCCCAGTCCATCGGCAAAAACCCCTTTGAAGGGCGCAGCCAATCCACACGGACCGAAGAAAGTTCGTTGTTACCTGAAGATGAGGCGCGCCGCCTACCGCTCGATGAGATCGTCATGGTCATCGATGCCCAGATGCCGGTCCGTGCAAAGCGGATCCAATATTTTGACGATCGGCTGTTCAAGGCGATCCACGCGGCGCAAACGGGGGAGTTGCCGTTTCCGGAGCCAGGGGGAGGTGGGTCGCAGGGCACGCTGCCGTTAAGTGTGCGGGCCATGCCGATGACTCCGCCGTCGATGGGTGGAGGCCAGAACGAAACGGCCGTGCTTGGCTCGGAGCAGGCGCGGGCTAAGGCGGAACAACCGCTGGCGCGAACCGACGGCACACCGAAGAAGTCGGCGGTCGTGGTGCAGGCGGTTGTTGTAGAAGCGCAGAGGCAGATGGAGATGGATTTTGTAGGGGAGGTGGCAGCTCTTGGTTCAGTGGAAGATGCCGGCGACGAGCAGGTACAAACGGCAGTAAATGATTTGGGTGATCTGGAGAAGGCCCTGAAACAGGGGTTCTAACTTGATGGGTTGTTGCATCCAGAAGTTGGCGTATCAAGTGATGGTTGTCAGTCGCGTTCTGGGTGATTTAGAGTTCGCTCTATCAGGCTTGACCTTTCGCAAGGGCAGTTTCCATATCTTGTTGCTCCTCCCTTATGTTGCGCCAGATAAAGTGTTACATCTCGAACAGCCTGTTTTCGGGGATCGAGATGTGAATAAGAAAATTACAACCAGCCGGCGAATGGGCGAAATCGGGGAGAAGGCAGCTAACCTTCAATTCTTACGAATTGGATTCCAATTCGATGGGAGGTCACGGCTGGAAGCAGGGATAGACGGCATCGCTGAGGTGATGGACGATGATCAGCCGACTGCCAAAATGATCGCCGTTCAGGTCAAGGCTACTGAGAGTGGCACCTATGCGGGTGAGACGGATTCCGCATTCACCTATCGAGTTCGCGCAAAGGATTTCGACTACTGGCGCGGCTCCAACCTTCCCGTGATACTGGTTCTCTACAGGCTTTCGGATGACACGTTCTTTTGGAAGTCACTCGAAAACCTCGTCGGCGAGGCCGAACGCATTTTGCACTTCGACAAGGAACGAGACGTTTTGGACGGGCGCGCGAAGGATCGCCTCGCCGCGCTCACGGTCGCCAAGCAAGGGCACGGATACTACGTCCCTCCACTTGGGGGAGGGGAAGAAGCGATTATCAATATGGTGCCTTTGCAGCTTCCCGACGAGATCTTCGTCGCGCAGACCCAGCTCTCCACGCAGAAAGCCCTCGCCCGGATGAACAAGGTCCGGAAAGGTCAGCGATACGATTGGATGATCGATGAAACATCGCTTTGGACATTCTGCGATCCGCTAACCACGCCCGTGCGCGATCTAGTCGAGAGGGATCAGGTAGAAAAGATCGAAACCGACTTTCTGGCCAAACACGACGCGGTGGATCAGCAGTATAAATTTGCGGGTCTGTTACGGCATACCTTGGCGCATGACTTTCGCGATTTGCTCGGGTGGGACGGAAAGAAAAAGCAGTTCTACTTCTTGCCAGCGCCTGGAGGCGTCGGGCGCAAGTTCCGCTATCTTGGTGCCAAACAGAAGACGCAGGCCGACGTTGTCAGTGTCTATCAGAAGTCGAAAGGGGCGGGGCCCATCGACTATGTGCGGCACCATTCATTCCATCCACGGTTTGAGCGTTTGGCGGATCAATGGTACTTGATCATCAGCCCATCCTACTACTTCACTTCCGATGGAGAACGAGCTCTCAACTACCCGGACACATTGTTGTCCGGGAAGAAACGTCTCGACACAAACAGCACTGTTCGAGGCCAGGTTATCATGTGGCATCGATTGCTTTCAGGTATGGAATTTGAAGATACCGGCGGATTGCTGGCGCCTGACATCAAGATAGATCGCGTCATCAAGTTTGGCGACCCGCCTTTCATCGAACTGCCAAAGAGCGTTCCCGAGGATGTCTGGGGTGCGAAAGCGCAAAAATCTAGAAACCCATCCAGCTCGGATGAACAAGGTAGCTTCGACCTATGAGCGGCTTCAAAGCAAAGATCTTTCCGGAGCCAGAACGTAACCGCCCGATTGATACCGCGGTTTAGGCGTCGGGCGCCCAGTTCCACGGGAGCAGTTCGCCGAGCCGATTGATCTTGTGATCGTGGATGCGCTCGAGCAGATCGGCGAGCCAAGCCTGCGGGTCCAGCCCATTCATCTTCGCGGTCTCGATGAGTGTCATGGCGCGGGCAAGGGTTTCTCCGCCGCGGTCCGAGCCGGCAAAGAGCCAGTTCTTCCTTCCGATGCCGATTGGGCGCATGGCGCGCTCGGCGGGGTTGTTGTCGATGCCGGTGCGTCCATCCTCGAGGAACAGCTCGAAGGACGGCCAGCGGGACAGCCCGTAGCGGAACGCCTTGGCGAGGTTGCCCTTGCCGGGAATACGAAGCAACTGGGCTTCGGCCCACGCCTTGAAGGTGTCGACCATGGGTTTGGAATGCCGCTGCCGCGCGGCCTTGCGCATTTCGGCGGACTGGCCAGCGATCACTCGCTCGACGTCGTAAAGCTTCCCAATCCGGTCGAGTGCCTCCCGCGCGATCTCGGACTTCGTGGTCTCCCAGACGTCGTGGAAGTCGCGCCGCAGGTGTGCCCAACAGGCGGCCTCGCGGAACTGCCTGCTGCCGTCCGCGCGTCGCTCGTAGAGCTGGCCGAAGCCCGCATAGGCATCCGCTTGAAGGATGCCGCCACTGCCTTGGAGGTGCTGCCGGGGGTGCTCGCCTTTACGGTCCGGTGAGAAGCGGTAGACCACGCCGGGCGGGGCCGTGCCGGCCCAGGGTCTCTGGTCCGAGACATAGGCCCAGATCCGTCCCTGCTTGACCCCCTTGCCCAAGCCACGGTCGCGGCGGGACCGGTCCAGGACGCGGATCGGCGTGTCGTCGGCGTGCAGGATCGGCGCGGCCATGACCTCGGCCTCGATCCGGTCGATGATCGGCGCGAGCACCTTCATGGCCCGGCCACACCAGTCCAGTAGCGTGCTGTCTGGCACGTCCGCACCCATGCGGGCGTAGATCTCGTTCAGGCGATAGAGCGGCAGGTGGTCATCGAACTTGGAGACCAGAACATGCGCCAGCAGACCGGGCCCGGCCATGCTGCCGGGGATCGGACGGCTCGGGGCGGCAGGCTGCACCATCTTCTCGCACCGGCGGCAGGATTTCTTTAGCCGCGCGATCTGGATCACCTTCATCTGCGCCGCGACCATATCGAGCAACTCGCTCACATCCTCGCCGACCACGCGGAGGTCGCCGCCGCAATCGGGACAGCAGGCGCCGGGGTCGAGCTCGCGACGTTCGCGAAGTGTGGCGGGGGACACCCGTGGCCTGCGACGGGGGCGCAGTTCGGCGGTCCCGGGATCAGCGGCCAGAGGCTCCCCGTCATCTTCGTCGACCGGCTCATTGCGCTGCTCGGCGGCCGCGACCAGCAGGTCTTCCAGCGCCAGTTCGAGTTGGGCGATCTCCCGTTCGATCTTCTCCGAGGACTTGCCGAAGGCCTGTTTCTGAAGCCTGGCGATCCGTAGGCGCAGGGCTTGAACCAGCTGTTCATGGGCTTGGAGTGTGGCCGACATGCGCGCATTCTCCGCCTGAAGCGCGGCAATCATCGCTTTCAGAACGGCGGGGTCATCGGAGAAAATGTCGACGCCTTCGGACATGCCGACAGATACCATGCGGCATTCGGAATGACCAATGAAACAAGGGCCTTGAGCAGGACAAACTACCCGACGCGGGCCGGCGGCGCGCCCCAATCCGGACGCCGCCAATCGATGCCTTCCCAGAGCATCGCCAGCTGCGCGGAGGTGAGCCGGGCAGCGCCACCCTCGGCACCAGGCCAAGGAAAGCGGCCGCGCTCAAGCACCTTGTAGTAGAGGCAGAAACCTTGGCCATCCCAGTAGAGCAGCTTCAGGCGATCGCCCCGGCGCCCTCGGAACGCGAAGACCGCGCCGCTTGCAGGCTTCTGATGCAGGACATCCTGTGCGATGGCGGAAAGGCCGGCGATGCCCTTCCTCATGTCAGTGACGCCGCAGGCCAGATAGACCCGCACCCCTGTTCCGGGCCCGATCATGCCGCCTCCACCGCCCGGATCAGCCGGGTCAGCGCGTCACCATCCATGCTGCTGTCAAACCTCAGGCACCGCCCATTTCTCAGCCGCAATTCGATCAGGACCGGCCGCGAGGGGGCGGATACGGAGGCGCAGGCAGGTTCCGGGGTCGCATCGAAGTCTACCGGAAGGAAGACAGTTCCGCGATCCGGCGACCATAGCCCTTTCTTCTTCAGATCCCGACGCCACCCATAGATCTGCGACCGGGTGAGTTCGTGGCGCTGCGCGACCTGCGTCACCGTCGCACCGCCCATGCCGACCTCCGAGAGGATCTCGAGCTTCTCGTCATCGCTCCATCGACGGCGCCGCTCAACGCCCAGAACTTCGCCCAGCATGGCCCCTCCAAATAAGACACGTCGATAACGACGCAGTTATGCACGTGTCTTAGATCAGAGAGCCCCAGTCAGGCAGGCGGTTTCAATCGAGCGGTTACGATCCGGCGACCATAGCCCTTTCTTCTTCAGATCCCGACGCCACCCATAGATCTGCGACCGGGTGAGTTCGTGGCGCTGCGCGACCTGCGTCACCGTCGCACCGCCCATGCCGACCTCCGAGAGGATCTCGAGCTTCTCGTCATCGCTCCATCGACGGCGCCGCTCAACGCCCAGAACTTCGCCCAGCATGGCCCCTCCAAATAAGACACGTCGATAACGACGCAGTTATGCACGTGTCTTAGATCAGAGAGCCCCAGTCAGGCAGGCGGTTTCAATCGGGCGGTTACTATGTTCCTGCGGGCCAAAGAGTAAGTAGCGACTATCGCAAATACATTTAGATCATCTTGGGCCGTTGAGGATTCGCGGAAAACCGATTTGAAGAAATAGAACGCCAGGGAATTCGCATGAAGATTGACACACTTAGTATACAGAATTTTCGATGCTTCGGCGCAGAGACTGAAACTCTCAGGTTTGAAAACGGGGTTACGGCATTGGTTGGCGGAAATGGAGCCGGAAAAACGGCGGCGCTCCAGGCGTTAGCACGGCTTTTTGGTGTCTCAAGTGCAGAAAGACAGATCCAGACACGCGATTTTCATCTTAAGCCTGACCAAACCGAACTCGTTTCTGGAGCAGTGCTGTCGATCGAGTGTATCCTCTCTTTTCCAGAGCTAGACGGTCTTGATGAGGATGCAGCGGCCGACGCCGTGCCGGATTTCTTCAACCATATGGCGGCAACCGGTCCCGGTGAACCGCTCAAAGCGCGCATACGCTTGCAGGCAATCTGGACGGATGATGGAACGCCCGACGGGACAGTGGAAGAGGACATTCGCTGGATCGGTACGCTCGGTGATGCTTACGATTGGGATGAGTGCCAAAGGGTCGCTGCCGTCGATCGTGGCACCATCCAACTTGTTTATGTGCCGGCAACCCGCAATCCGGCGGATCGTGTCACTGATTTGCTCAAGGGGCGTTTGTGGCGGGCTGCGAGATGGTCGGATCGCCTATCCAAGACGACTGAGCGCGGAGCCAAGTTGATCCAGAAGCAATTTGAGCGCGAAGAACCCACAGAATTCAGAGAGTGTCCGACCTTTTGTGTATGATTGATCCGGTTCATGCTTCACCAAAAGGAAGCATGCATGACCATCTCGAAAGAAATCCTGGACGAACTGCTTAAGGGCGTTGATCGCCCTGAGGACCTGCTCGGCGATGCCGGGCTGATGAAAGAGCTGAAGATCAAGCTCATGGAACGGATGCTGGGTGCTGAACTGACCGCGCATCTTGGCTATGAAGAGGGCGAAAGCGCGCCGCCGAGCCAACCCAACCGCCGCAACGGCACATCGACGAAAGTGCTGAAGGGGCAGGACGGGGAATTGCCGGTAGCGATCTCCCGTGACCGCGACAGCAGCTTCGAGCCGGAACTGGTGAAGAAGGGCCAGACCCGGATCGACGGTATGGATGACAAGATCATCGGGCTCTACGCCGCCGGTCTGACGGTGCGGGACATCCAGGCGCATCTGCTCGACCTCTACGGTCTGAGGGTGTCGCCCGACCTGATCAGTCGGGTCACCGACGCGGTGCTGGACGAGGTTCGGGAATGGCAGAGCCGCGCGCTGGATCGGATGTATCCCATCGTGCTTTTCGACGCGCTACGTGTGAAGATCCGGGATGCCGACAGCCGGACGGTCAAGAACAAGGCCGTCTACGTCGCCCTCGGCGTCACCCACGATGGGAGCCGTGAGGTTCTGGGCCTGTGGATCGCCGAGAACGAAGGTGCCAAATTCTGGCTCTCGGTGATGAACGAACTGAAGAACCGGGGGCTGCAGGACATCCTGATCACCGTCGTGGACGGTCTCAAGGGTTTTCCGGAGGCGATCACCGCCGCCTTCCCGGAGGCCATGGTTCAGACCTGCATCGTGCATCTGGTGCGCCATTCTCTGAACTTTTGTTCCTGGAAGGACCGCAAGATCGTGGCGGCCGACTTGCGCCGGATTTACAGCGCCCCGAGCACCGAGATGGCCGAAGCTGAGCTCGATGCCTTCGAGGAGAAATGGGCCGGGAAATACGCCTCCATCGCTCCGGCCTGGCGCAGGGCATGGGCCGAGGTGATCCCATTCTTCGGCTTCGATCCGGCGATCCGCAAGATCATCTACACGACCAATGCCATAGAAAGCTTGAACCGCGTGATCCGAAAATCGATCAAGACGCGCGGTTCATTCCCGACCGACGAGGCCGCGACCAAGCTGATCTATCTCGCAATCCGCAAGTTCGAAAAGGATGGCAGAAATGTTCGGGAATGGTTTGCAGCCCGCAACCAGTTCGCCATAATGTTCGGCGAGCGCTTCGACGCTTGAGTATCTGAAACCGCATGGGCCGGGAAAGATACACAGAGTTCATGACACTCCCCCTGCAGGGCTTCGACGGCATCCTGCAACTGGATGGCTATACCGGTTACGATCGACTGACGCGCCCCTCCCGCAAGGGCGGCGCGCCGATCACGGTGGCCCACTGCTGGGCGCATGCGCGGCGCAAGCTGAAGGAGGTCTTCGACCGCGACGGCTCGGAAATCGCCGCCGAGGGCCTGCGCCGGATCGCTGAGCTCTACCGCATCGAGGTCGAGATCCGGGGCATGGGCCCGGGCCAACGTCTGTCGGCCCGTCAGGCCCGCAGCGCGCCCCTCGTGGCCGAGTTCGGTGATTGGCTGCAGGCACAGCGTCTGCGTATCTCGGTTAAGTCGCGCCTCGGCGAGAAACTGACCTACATCCACCGCCAGTGGGGCGGCCTGCAGACCTGCCTCCACGACGGCCGCGTCGAGATGGACTCCAACGCCGTCGAAAACCTGATCCGCCCGATCGCCCTGACAAGAAAGAACGCACTCTTCGCCGGCCACGACGAGGGCGGCCGCACCTGGGCCCGCATCGCCTCCCTGATCGCCACCGCGAAGATCAACGGCGTGGAGCCCTTCGCCTACCTCAAGGCGACCCTCGAAGCGATCACCGCCGGTCACCCCGCCAGCAGGATCGACGAGCTGATGCCCTGGAACTTCACCACGTCAAGCTGATCCCGCGTGGGGCGCAGACAGCGCTTACTGATGATCGACGCGACATACCTCAAGGCCCACCGAACGGCGACCAGCATGGCCGCCAAAAAGGGGGGCGTGGTCGCCTGATTGGTCGAACCAAAGGCGGTATGAACACCAAGCTGCACGCCATCTGCGACAGTCAGGGACGACCGATCGACCTGTTCGTCACCGCTGGACAGGTCAGCGATTATATCGGCGCACGGGCGCTGCTCAGTCGCCTACCAAACGTCAAATGGCTACTCGGGGATCGTGGCTATGACGCTGACTGGTTCAGAGAAGCGTTGCAGAACAAGGGGATACGCGCCTGCATCCCAGGCCGGAAGAAACGCAAGACGCCGGTCAAATATGACAAGCGGAGATACAAGCGGCGCAACCGCATCGAGATCATGTTCGGCAGGCTCAAGGACTGGAGGCGCGTCGCGACCCGCTATGACCGATGCCCCAAGGTGTTCCTCTCAGCCATCGCCCTCGCAGCTCTCGTCATTTACTGGTTATGAATCCTGACCCTTCTGTATCGTAGATCTGCTAGCGTGACCCCGTCACGTGTCCCGGCGAGGACCCGTGACGGGGTGGTGCGCGACGTCTGACCCTTGTGGCATGGCCACGCTTCTTAGCCTGTCGGCACCGCCTCTCCTTCATTGTCTCGAACAGTTGCCAGCGGCCCTCGTGGGACCGCGTATCAGAAGGAGGAGAGCATGGAGAAGGTAACACACGGTCGGATCATCGGGATAGATGTGAGCCGAGACTGGCTCGATATTCACTGCCTTCCGGACGGTCAGCGTCATCGCATCCCCAATACCGATAATGGCCATGTCGCGGTGTCCGATCTCGCTCACGACCAGAGAGCCGTCGTCTGTTTCGAAGCGACGGGTGGGCAGGAATGGCGGCTCTGGTCCTATCTTCAGGATGCAGGCGTCGAGGCCCGCCAAGTGCCGCCGGCCCAGGTCAAGGCCTTCGCGCGCAGCCTTGGAACCCGAGCAAAGACCGACAGGATCGATGCCGAACTCATAGCGCGCTTCTTGGTCTTCAGACCCGAGGCAGGACGAACACTTCCCGCCGAACATCTACGTCTTCTCAGGGCCTTGACCACCAGACGGGCACAGGTGGTCGAGATGCGAAAGCGGCTTCTGGCGCAGATCCGGGCGCATCGGAAATCGGGAACGGCAGAGCTGTTCGAGGATATCGATGTGGAGTTGAAGGAGAGGTTGGATGTTGCGATCACCGAGTTGGAAAGCAGAATTTCAGAGCTTTTGGGGCGCTACAGGCATCTCGCGGGCACCGCGCGGATCCTTCGTTCCGTTCCCGGCATCGGACCAGTCGCCAGCTCAACGCTGATCACCGAACTTCCCGAACTCGGCGCTCTCACCGGCGAAGAAGCTGCGGCCCTGACCGGTTTGGCACCAGTGGCGCAGGACAGCGGAACGTTGCGTGGCAAGCGCGCAATCGCCGGTGGTAGACGCGCCCTACGACATGTCATGTTCCAGGCAGCGCTGGTCGCCTCGCATCATAACCCGACACTCAAAGCGTTCGCTGATCGGCTCCGTAAAGCCGGGAAACCACACAAGGTCATCGTCACGGCCGTCGCGCGCAAGCTCGTCATCATCGCCAATGCTCTGTGCAAAAGCCGACGGGAATGGGAGCACAGACACCCCTGAAAGATACAGTTGCTAGATAACGGATAATTATCGTATTCGGTAAAATTTGTGATGGTCATGAGTTTGGAAGGAAACAGAGACGTACTCGCCCCGGTCGGGGCTGCGATCCGCAGCCAGCGGGTCGCCTCCAGCCTGACCCTGCAGGAGCTCGCACGACTGTCGGGCATCTCGGCAGGCGCCCTCTCGTTGATTGAAACCGGCAAGCGCGACGTCAGGCTGAGCACACTTGCGAAGATTGCACGGTCCTTGAACGTGGAGCTTTCTGCCTTCTTTGGCGGCCCGCCCGAGCCCGGCGGTGACCAGGGAACGGGCATGGACCGTGGCTATGATCTGAGCGAGTTCGAATGAGAGCCGTTTATGTCTACTTCGCCAGTTTTCGGGTGGGCCGCATCCGGGTGAGCAGGCAAGGCGACCTGAGCTTTTCCTATGACGCTGCCTGGCAAGCCGCGCCGGGCGCTTTTCCGCTCTCACTCAGCATGCCGCTCGGGCCCGCGGAGTATCTCGCGAACCTCATCACGCCATGGCTCGCCAACCTCCTGCCCGAAGGCGAGCAGCTCGAGAAGCTGAGTCGATCCTTGGGGCGCTCGCCTACGGAGGCTCTCGGCCTTCTGACAGACATCGGTGGCGATACGGCTGGCGCCCTGTCCTTCGCAGAACCGAATGCACCTGCTGCTTGGCGCCACACGCCGCTGACGGAATACTATGAGACCGAGGATCCGGCGGAGGTCCTGGAGCAACACTTCGAGGATGTGGAGAAGCGGCCTTTCCTTGCCGGGGAAGAGGGTGTCAGGCTGTCTCTCGCCGGTGGTCAGACGAAAACGGCACTGGCGGTTCTCGATGCGGAGGGCACCCCGGTGTTACGCTTGCCGAGGAAGGGGGATCAGCTCGCCATCCCGCGGTTCGGTGCCCCCTCCACTGTCATCCTCAAACCCGAGAGCCCGCGCCGTCCCGGCAGCACGGTGAATGAGGCCTACTGCCTGCGCCTGGCGGCTGCCATCGGACTACCGGCGGCAGAGTGCGGGAGGATCACCACGCCGCGCCGCGCGGCGATCTGCGTGTTGTGTTCTGACCGTTGCCTCACGCGCTCTGGGGGCATTCAGCGCATCCACCAGGAGGACTTCGCTCAGGCGAACAGCCTGCCACCTGGCCAAAAGTACGAGCATGGAACTCGACCCGGCCTGTCGCTGCGCCAGATCCTCGAGACCGGCCGACGACTGGGCCCTCGCAGTGCCCTTGCTCTCCTGGATCAGGTAATATTCAACATTCGCGAAGAACCTTCAGACCACCACGATGATGCTGACCTGACGCGGGCAGCCTTGCCCGCCGGCACCGTTCAAAGGGACCGCGACAGCGCCTCGGCATAGATGCGCAGGATGGGCAGCATGTGCTCGCGCATGTCCTTGACGGTGACGCGCGGCCGCGCCGCGCTCACGCTCATCGAGGCGATCAGTTTGCCGTCCGGGTCGAAGACCGGAATGGCCATGCTGACCATGCCCAGTTCCAGCTCCTCGTCGGTGAAGGCCACCTTGTCACGGCCGGCGGCGCGGATGATCTCTTTCAGCTTCGCCTTGTCCGTAACCGTATGCTTGGTCATGGCCACCGGCTCCGCCGCGTCGAGATAGGCATCCAGCGCCTCGTCGTCATAGGCCGACAGCAGGATACGCCCCGTGGCCGCCGCATAGGCGGGCAGCCGGGTGCCCAGACGGATCGCGGTGGAGACCAGCCGCGCCGCCTCGGCCCGCGCGACAAAGGTTGACCGGCCATCCTCCAGGATCGACAGCGAGACGGATTCCCCCAGTTCCTCGCGCGCCGCGTCAAGCTGATGCTGGGCAAGCTGGGGCAGCGGAATCGCGCCTGTATAGGACAGGCCCAGCCGCAACATGCGCGGGGTCGGCATGAAACGCGGGCCGTTCTTGGTCAGATAACCCAGATCTGTCAGGGTCAGCAGGCAGCGCCGCGCGCTGGCCCGCGAAATGCCGGTTTCATCGGCGGCGGACGAAACGGTGACAGCCGGGTACTCTTCCCCGAACAATTCGATGATGGCCAGGCCCTTGGCCAGCCCCGCCATCCCCTCGGGCGCGCGCGATTTCGTCGCCGTGCCCCCGTCTTTTTCCGTTGTCCCCGTCATCCGAGCTCCACCCTTCTCCGGCGCTTGAGAACCCCGTCGAGGCCGCACCGTGCCACGGGGACCGGAATAAGTCCAGAAAGCGGGACGGGCCCGAAAGCAGACTTATTCCTCGTCGCCCGACGCCACGAAGGCATCGCTGAAAAAGCGATCTTTGGCTAGCCCGGCCTCGGCCTCGAATTCCGAGCGCGCCGCGTCGATCATCACCGGCGCACCGCAGGCATAGACCTCGACATTGCTCATGTCGGGAATGTCCTCCAGCACCGCGCGGTGGACGAACCCGGTGCGCCCGTCCCAGCCGTCCGAAGGCGACGAGATGACCGGCGTGAAGCTGATCCAGGGATGCGCCGCGGCCCAGCGGGCGGCGACATCGGCCATGTAAAGATCGGCCTCGGTATTGACACCCCAATAAAGCTTCAGCGGTCGCTCGGCCCCCAGCGCGATCTGGTTCTCGATCAGCGATTTTATCGGGGCAAACCCGGTGCCGGTGGCCAGCAGAACCGCGTTCATATCGTCGTTGTCAGACAGGCAGAACTCGCCATAAGGCAGCTCGACGGTCAGGAACTGGCCCTTGTCCAGCTTGCTCAGCACCTGCTCCGAAAACTTGCCGCCCGGCACATGCCGGATATGCAGCTCGATCCCGTCGTTTTTCTGCGGCGGGTTCGCCATGGAGTAGTTGCGGCTGTCGCCGTCCTCCATCACCACCCGCAGGTATTGACCGGCGCGGAACGGCGCGCGTTGCCCGATCGGCAGGCGGAACTGGATCACGGCCACGTCCGGCGCCGGGCGGGTGATCTTTCGCACCTTCGCCTCCAGCGTCTTGCGCTCCACCGGCTCCACCTTCTGGATCCGGGTCGGCGTGATCTGAAGATCGGTCAGCGGACGGGCCTGGCACAGCTTGACGCCCTCGGCGGGACCGGCCTGAACCCCCTGCCCGCGCACCATCGCCTCGCCCGCCGCGATTCCGCCTTCGCAGGACGAACACACGCCCTTGCGGCATGAGTAGGGAATGGCGTAGCCCGCGCGATCAGCCGCGTCGAGGACGGTTTCGTCCTCTTCGCAGTCGAAGCCGATATCGTCATGGTCGGTGACGGTTATACGAAAACTCACTGAATACCTCCGACAAGCCTGATCGCGGCGACCGCCGCATCGCTGGACGCCTGACCCTTACCCGCAATATCGAACGCCGCACCGTGCCCGACACTGGAAAAGACCAGCCCGGAGCCGATCGACATCGCCGCCGAACTGCGCCCGGCCAGCAGCTTGACCGGGATATGGCCCTGATCGTGATACATGGCGACAAAGGCATCATAGCCTTCGCGCACCAGCATCACGTCGGCGCCTTCCGGCCCGTGCGCGTCGATCCCCTGCGCGCGCAGCCGTTCGATGGCGGGGGTGACGATGCGGTCGTCCTCATCCCCGAAAAGCCCGCCCTCGCCCGCATGGGGGTTGATCCCGAACAGCCCGATGCGCGGGGCGTCGATCCCCAGACCGCTGAGCGCCTGATGCGCGGCCAGCGTGGCGCGTTCGATCAGTTCCGGCGTCAGCCGGTCGAGCGCGGTGTGAATGCCTTCATGCAGCGTCACATGCACGACCCGAAGCCCGCCGCCGATCAGCATCAGGAAAACCGAATCCTCGCCGGTGCCCAGAAGCTCGGACAGAAGGTTGGGATAGCCCGAAAATGTCCGCCCGCTGGCATTGACCGCCGTTTCCGAATGTGGGCAGGCCACGATGCCGCGGCCGGTGCCGTCCTTGACCAGCGTCACCGCGCGCTCGACATAGGCGACCGTCGCCCGCCCGCTGGCGGCGGTGGGTGTGCCGGGCGTCACATCGGCCGCGTCAAGCGCGCCCACCTCATGAAGATCGACGTGGCCGGGCGCGCCCCATTTGTCCATGGACGACTCAAGTGTGAAGCCCGCCGCCGCTACGACCGGCTCCACCAGATGCCGGTCGCCCACGATCACCGGGCGCAGCGTCGGATCGTCGGCCAGCGCGATAGCGGCCTTGGCCGCGACTTCCGGGCCGATCCCGTTGGCATCGCCAACGGTGATCAGCACTCTTTCCTTTTGCGCCGTCATTACAGCGGGAAACCGAGCAGCGTGTCGATCTGGTTGCTGTCCAGCACCACAGTGCGCGACACGATCTTGGCCTCGTCACCGACGATCCGGTAGCGGTCGATATAGCGCCCGGTGGCAAAAAGATCGGTCGGCCCCTCGCGGGTGATCCGGGCCACCATAAACGAAGTTTCCGAATCCACTTCGCCGCCTTCCAGCTCGTCCACGAAGGGCTGCCCGATCATGTGCCGGTAGGAGTGGCGCTCATAGACGTTGGCCTCCAGTAGCGACAGGATACGGTCTCGCAGCATGTCCTTGCTGTCGAGCCAGACAAGACCCGCCTCAAGGTTCTGCGCGTAGTTGTCCGCGCTGGTGATCGTGTAGAAGCAATCATCCACGAAGAAGTTGGGCCATGCGGTGCAATCGCCATCGTCGATCTCGCGGACATAGCGGGCCTGCGCGGCGCTGATCAGGGCCGAAACCTCGGCCTGCCGTACGTGAATGTTCATAGCCCCATCCTCATTCTGTATTCTGCCCAGAACCCCCGGATCGAGGCTTCCGTAATGCGGTCGTCGCCGCCTTCGATGCTGCGCCCGCCCATTTCGAGCACGGCATTGTTGTCCGACGCGCCCTTGGTGCCGCGGCGCACGAAGCCGCCGATACAGCCGTCTTCCATCGACACATACCCGCCCGGCCCGATCAGGTTCGACAGTTTCAGACGCGCGCGGCGCTGTTCGGTCGTGTCATCCTCGAACCCGATATAGGTCCATTTGAGATGCATCTCGTCGGTGCCTTTCGGCAGGACCTGACGCACTGCGATCGAGTTCTGGATCTGTTGAAGGACGAAGCCCGGAAAGACCGTGAGGATCTGCAGGGTGATGTCGTCGTCGAATTCCTTGAAGCTCGCCAGCAGCGACTTGTCGGCCAGTTGCAGGTCCGATTGCGACCGGATCTTCTGGTCCGAATAGATCGTGTTCTTCGCCTTCTCGGCTTCCGCGACCTGGTCGATCTCGGAATAGCTCACATGGCAGCCGCCATTCGGGCTGACAATGATTCCGCCCTTCTGCGACAGCCGGTTCAGCTCGAAGGTCGTGAAGAAGGTGTGCAGGATGCTGGCGTGATAGCTGTCCTTGGTGTTCTCAACATAGAGCTTCCAGTTGTTGGGAAGCACCTGCGTGAACCGGCCCAGAGCCACCATCTTGCGGCCTTCCAGCACGCGGCGGATGCGGCCAAGAACCTCATCGCCCAGGTAATCCTCGATATCGTCCACGTCCTCGTCGAAGCTGCCGAAGATCAGCCCTTCGACATTGGCCACGCGCAGCTTGCGAGGGCCAACGGAGTTCATGCAGAAATCCTTCTCCATCCCGCCTTTGCCGCCGATCCCGTCCTTGAAGGCGATCCCGACTAGGTCACCTTGCAGGCTGTGGGTCCAGGCATGATAGACGCAGGTGAAATCCTTGACGTTGCCGCGATCTTCCAGCGCCAGAAGCGAGCCGCGATGCGAGCAGCGGTTCTCGAACGCATAAATCTCGCCGTCATGGTCGCGGGTCACGATGACCGGGGTTTCCCCCACATGGACCGCGACGAAATCGCCGGGCGACTGAAGTTCGGCTTCAAGACACATGTAGTTCCAGGTTTCCCCCTGGAACAGGCGCTCATTTTCCATCTCCAGAACGTCTTCGCGCTGGAACACCCAGTAAGGGACATGGAAACCCTCATCTTCCTTCGCCCAAACAGGCATATCCGCCCCAAGGGGCGCCAAATTGTTCATGGGTTTACTCCCTCCCGATAAACCAGTTGTCGGATGTTCGTATGTCGAACTAAAACCGCTATTCGATTTTTGATTTACAATCCTGAGAATTTTGTGTCAAGCAGGGACTGGCCATGCAGATGCAGGAAACAGGGGGAGGAGCAGATGAAAAATCAAGGCACCAAGCCCCTTGCGAAGGTGACATATCCGCCGGTGCCGGCGGGCGGCGTTCAGGGGCCGGTCACTGGCCGTCAATCATCTTAAGGAGCGGAAAATGCCCAAAAAGACAGTCCTCTTCATGTCGGGAAGCAGCCAGGTCGGCTCGTCCAACTGGCGGATGGTCGGCGCCGCAGCGGCGCTTGCGGACCGCGACATGGCGGATGCCTTCACGGCGGTCACGCTGAACCTTGCCGAATATGAGCTGCCGGTTTTCATCGAGGGTCAGCCCGGTCCCGTACTGGACGATGCAGCGAAGCTTCGCAAAGCCGTGGCCGCGGCAGACGCCATCTTCATGAGCTCCGATGAATATACCGGCGCGTTCTCCTCGGTGTTCCGCAACGCCGCTGGCTGGATCGGGCATGACGTGGACGGCGCGGGCAACCTGTTCCAGGGCAAGCTGATCACCCTGTGCGGCGCGCCGGTGGGCGGCGTGGGCGCGCTGCGCGGCCACCCGGCCCTGCACCAGTTCCTGCTGGAGCTTGGCGCAAACGTCTATTCGCAGAAATTCGAACTCGGCTCGACCTCAAGGATCTTCCGCCAGGACGGAAGCCTATCGCCCGCCGTCCAGAAACAGCTGGCCGAAGGGGCCTTTGCCCGGCTGACGGGTGAGATCGCCTGACCAAAGGCCATGCCGGATCGCCGATGGTCCCTCGTCACACCGGGTGATTCTATAATGGCATCATAATTCGTATTGCGAATGGGAAGCGGGCCGGCGACGTGCCAAACGCACCGGCCCGGCCACGCCAAACCTGTCCGAACACGTCAGTCGATCAATACGGTGTCCTGCACCTCGAAACGCAGCACTTCCTCGGCAAAGTTTTCCAGATCCCGCGCCGCCGCCGCGCCCTCGGGCGAACCGACCGCCGGCCCGACATCCGCGTCCGATGCAAACCCAAGCGTGGCAAAGCCGATCACCTCGCGCCCGCCGGGCGAGCGCAGCGCCTGCGCCCCGTCCAGGATGGAGATCGAGTAATGGACCAGCCCCGGCAGTTTCGCCGCAATGGGCGCATGAATGCCCGTCCAGTAGGCTATGAAGTCATCCCGTTCAATGCCGTCTTTCGCGGCCAGAAAACTTGTCCGTTTGACATCCTGTCTCTCCGATCCGATACGGGCCGCGCGGGCCGCGTCAGTCCTGCATCATCCGCAGCACGGGCTTCACCACGCTGCCGTCTTCCATGGCGTGGATCGCCTTGTTGATCCGTTCGAACGGGTAATGCGCGATGATCTTCTCCACCGGAAGCTGACCCTTGCGGTAATACTCGATCAGCTCGGGGATGAAGTCCGGCGGGTTGCTGTCACCCTCGATCACGCCGCGCCAGGACAGACCGGCCCCGACCATGTAACGCGCCTCCACGCTGTACCGGGTGCCGGGCGCCGGGGCGGCGACAAGCGCCAGCATGCCGCGCTTGCGCAGGGCCTGACTGGCCGTGTCCACCACGGTGGGAATGCCGGTCGTGTCGAGACCGCAATGATACCCGCCCCCGCTCGCCTCGCGCAGCTTCCCGACAAGGTCGGGATCGTCGCCGCGAAAGGCATGGGTCGCCCCCAGCTCGCGCGCCAGCGCCAGCCGGTTCTCCGCCAGATCGACGGCGCAGATGTTCGTACAGCCCGCAATCGCCGCCCCCATGAGCGAGGACAGCCCGACCGACCCCGCACCGAACACAACGAAACTGTCGCCCGCCTGTGGCCGGATCGCGTTGAGCCCCGCGCCAACGCCGGTCTGGATGCCGCATCCCAGCGGGGCAAGCACATCCAGCGGCAGGGCCTTGTCGATCTTCACCACGTTGCGCCGATGAGCCAACTGTCGCTGCAAAACTACGCAGCGATCGGCGGTCGGTTGGTATCCTCTCCTGCCGGGAAGAGGCGGGGTCACACACGTCGATCCAGTCTTTCGCAACATCGACGCCGATGTAGGTTTGGGGCAAAGTCACTGTCCTGTCCTTGATATTCGGGGTCGGCACTACGGGCGCCCCTTGCAACTGTTCAGGTTCAAATGGCGACGGCGCAAATGGGCCCCTTGCTACTCAGCGGGATCTACCTCCCCGGGATGGAACGGGGTCCCACCTGCGTTCCCAGTATGCCCGACCTTGAACACACAAGGATGGAGCATCATGAGCAAGACCACGAACAAATTTTCCCCTGAAGTCCGCGAGCGCGCGGTGCGGATGGTTCTCGGCAACGAGGGCGAGCATGGCTCTCGCTGGCAGGCGATCACATCGATCGCAGCGAAGATCGGCTGCTCGGCGAACACGCTGAACGACTGGGTCAAGAAGGCCGAGGTCGACAACGGCAAGCGTTCAGGCGTCCCCAGCGAGATGGCCGAGAGAATGAAGGCGCTGGAGCGGGAGAACCGCGAGCTGCGCCAAGCCAACGAGATCCTGCGCAAGGCGTCGGCTTATTTTGCGATGGCGGAGCTCGACCGCCGGTCGAAGTGATGGTGGATTTCGTTGAAGCGCATCGCGATGCGCATGGGGTCGAGCCGATCTGCACGGTGAGCCGCCGAAGGCGCCACCGGTCCGAGCCCGGCGGCGAACGCCGATTGCCCCCTCCACCTACTATTCTCACTTGGCGAAGCGGGCTGACCCGGCGCGGCAGTCTGACCGCGCCCGTCGTGATGCCACCCTGCGGCCCGAGATCGAACGCGTCTGGGAGGAGAACTATCAAGTCTACGGCGTCCGCAAGGTATGGCGCCAGCTTGTCCGGGAAGGGTTCGATGTCGCTCGTTGCACTGTGGCAAGGCTTATGAATGACATGGGTATTCAAGGCATTATCCGCGGCAAGCCACATCGGACGACGATCCCGGACAAGAAGACCCCGTGTCCGTTGGACAAGGTAAACCGTGAGTTCCGCGTTCCGGCACCCAACATGCTCTGGGTGAGCGACTTCACCTACGTCGCCACCTGGAAGGGCTTCGTCTATGTCGCCTTTGTCATCGACGCCTACGCGCGCAAGATCGTCGGCTGGCGCGCCAGCACGTCAGCGCAGACAGGTTTCGTCTTGGATGCACTGGAGCAGGCAGTCCATGACCGAAGGCCGACAAAGGCCATGGGGTTGGTTCATCATAGCGACCGCGGATCGCAATACCTGTCCATTCGCTACACCGAGAGGCTGGGCGAAGCCGGTATCGAACCTTCCGTGGGGAGCGTTGGCGACAGCTACGACAATGCGTTGGCCGAAACCATCAACGGCCTCTACAAGGCTGAAGTCATCCATCGCCGCGGCCCCTGGCGCAGCTTCGAGGCCGTCGAATATGCCACGCTGGAATGGGTGGACTGGTTCAACAACCGCCGACTTCTCGAGCCCATCGGAAACATCCCGCCAGCCGAGGCTGAGGCCAACTTCTACGCAGCTCTGGAAACTGAAGAAATGGCCGCGTAACTAACCATAATTAGCCTCCGGCAAGCCCGGGGCGGTCCAATCTGGTTCGGCGTGTTCCTCGTGATCGTCGTCGAGGCGGGGATGATCACGCCTCCGCTCGGCATGAACATATTCGTCATACAGGCACAGGCATCGGACATTCCGCTGATCCGAATATATCAGGCGGTCATGCCCTATGTTGCCGGGCCAATCCTGCTGTGCCTGCTTCTGGTGATCTTCCCGGCAATCGCCCTGTTCCTGCCAGAAGTGTTGTTCGCACCATGACCCAAAGCTCTTTTCCCTTCGATGGCGCGGTTGCGCTTGTCACCGGCGCGGCGTCCGGCATCGGTCAGGCGCTGGTCGCCGCCCTTCAGGCCCAAGGCGTGAAGGTGGCGGGCGCCGACCTGTCGGCCCCCGCTGGCCCGGACCTCGCCCTCGCGCTCGACATACGGTCCCGTTCGGACTGGGCCGCCGCCGCCGACCGGGTCGGCGAAACCTTCGGCGGGGCCGATCTGCTGTTCAATGTCGCGGGCATATGCGCCTCGCCCCAACCCATCCATGAGGTCGAGCTGGAGACCTTCCAGCGCGTCCTCGACACCAATCTGGTGGGCATGTTCCACGGCACGCAGGTTTTCGTGAACCAGCTGCGCCGGACGGGCCGCTCGGCGCATATCGTCAATATCTGCTCGGTCTGCGGCCTGTTCTCGACCCCCGGCTATGCGGCCTATGCCGCATCCAAGACTGCCACCGTTTCGCTGAGCGAGACCGCGCGCAGCGATCTGGCCCCGCTGGGCATCGGCGTCACCGCCGTCTGCCCCGGCTACGTCAACACGGCCATCGCAAGCTCCGGTCAGGACAGCACGTCCGAGAACCGCCGACGCGTGGCCGAGATCATGGCCAATTCCATGCAGCCCGAAGAGGTGGCCCGCCGGATCATCGAGGCGGTGAGCCGCAACCTCCCCTACCTGCTGACCCATCCCGAATATGACCGCGTCATCGCCGCCCGTGCCGCCATGCTCGACGCGGCGCTCGTCACCGCGCGCGAACTCGATGCCGGGGGCCACCCCATCGACGACGTGACCCGGCTCGGGGGAAGCTGGCTATGACCCCCGGCCAGGCAGACATCCTGGGCGTGTCTTTCGGCGGCCGCCTCGTGGTCGTCACCGGCGGCGCGCGCGGACAGGGTGCGCTTCAGGCCCGGCATCTCGCGGCGCGGGGCGCGCAGGTGATCGTCGCCGACATCCTTGAAGACGAGGGCCGCGCCCTCGCGGATGAGATCGGCGCGCAATTCGCCCGCCTCGACGTGACCTCGGAAGCGGACTGGGCGGCGTTGCAGGCGCAATGCGGCGACCGGCCCCTGCACGGTCTGGTGAACAATGCCGGGCTCTACCGGCCAGAAACCATCCCCGACACCACGCCCGAGGATTTCGACCTGCAATACAAGGTCAACCAGTTCGGCACCTATCTGGGCGTGAAGTTCGCCGAAGCGGCGATGGGCCCCGAAGGCGGGTCGATCGTGAACATCTCGTCGCTTGCCGGGCTGCACGCCAGCAAGGGCATTGCCTATGTCGGAACGAAGTGGGCCGTGCGCGGCATGACCAAGACCGCCGCGCGCGAACTGGGCCCGCGCGGGATCCGCGTCAACTCGGTCCATCCGGGCATCATTCTCACCCCGATGCTGGACGCCTGGAGCGACGAGGACCTGAAGACCCGCACCGCTCAGGTCCCGCTTGGTCGCGCGGGATTGCCCGAAGATGTGGTCCATACGTTGCTGTTTTTACTGTCGGATTTCAGCCGCTACATCTCGGGGGCCGAAATCGCGATTGATGGCGGGTTGTCTGTCTAGACAATACCGGAAAGGATAGAGCCGCCGCACCGTCGATCAAACCGGGCGGTGCGTAGCGGTCGGTTCACCGGTATGAGGTAAGAGCATATCATGCCAGATACAGCCAGCCCCGGCCGACTGTCCACGATCGCATCGGCCGCATTGCTGGGCGGCACGATTTTCACCCTCGCGTACCTATTCAGCAACAATCACCTGTTCGCCGGAATCGCGATCACGCTGATCGTGTGCCACATCCTGATGCGTTGGCGTCATGTGCGCACCAACGCCAAGGTCCTGCTCCTGCTCGCCGCGCTGTCGGGGGCGCTGCTGGTCCTGACCGGGGGCGATCCGGGCAGCCTTGCCCTTGCAGCAAGCCGCGCGCTCTACCTTCCTGCCCTGCTGGCCGTCATGGCGATCCTGCGGGTGGCCGCGATGCGCTCGAACATCGTCAGTACCGCCGCCCATTTCGTGGTGGACCAGCCCCCGTCGCGGCGGTTCGCCCTGCTGGCCAGCGGCAGTCATATCTTCGGCATCCTGCTCAATCTCGGCGGCCTGCAGCTTCTGCTCGGGATCGCGCTGGCCGAACGTGACCGCGCCGCGCCCAGCCCCGACATCGCCGAAGTGCAGGGGCGGCGAATCACCAATGCGGTCCTGCGCGGCTTTGCCGCCACCATCCTGTGGTCGCCGGTCGGGCTGGCCATCAACATGCTCATCCCGCTGATGCCGACATTGGGATATGTGTCCTACCTGCCCTACGGCCTTGGCCTGATGGTGGTCTTCTTCGCCCTCGGCTGGGTGTTCGACCGGCTGGAGCGCCGTCCGCGCCGCACCTTCACCCCGTCGCCCCACAAGGGCGCGGGCCTCGCCATGGCCGCGCTGCTCGGGTTGCTCCTAGCGATCACCGGGCTGTCGGCACTGGCCGAGGCGGTGGTCGGCATTCCGATGCGGGCCGCGATCCTGATCGTCATTCCCGCCATGGCGGTGATCTGGGTCCTGCTGACCGAAGGCCGCCCCTTCTCGGGCAATCTCAAATCCCTTGCCCGCGACGGGTTCCGCGCACTGCCCGATTCAACCAGTGAAATCTGCCTGATCGGCGCCAGCGCCTTCCTCGGACTGACCGTGGTGGAAATGCTGCCCGCCGAAAAGCTTCGCATGCTGATCGAACATGTCTCGATCGGGCCGGGCGTCATCGCCTGCATCATCATCCTGCTGATGACACTGGTAAGCCAGCTTGGCCTCTCCCCCATGATCGGCGCGCTGCTGTGCTCCGGCGCTATCATCTCGTCCGGGATCGACATGCCGGAACTGATGCTGATGCTGGCCTTGATGTGCGGCTGGTCCGGCTCGATGCTGCTGTCCCCCTTCGCGTCCACTCTTGCCATCGCCACGGGGATGATCGGCAAGTCCCCCCGCGACGTGGGCCTGCGATGGAACGGGCCATTCATCCTGACCTATTACGTGATCGTCATGACCGCCCTGCTGATCGCGGGCGCGATGCTCTGACCTGCCGCTGGGGCAGCCTCTCATTCGTTTGAAGATTGCAACCGGGACCGTCAGCCCGAATTGACTCCAACTCGGGCTGCCTCTAAGTTGATGCGGTATTCGACGTTTGTTCGAATACCGGGCTCAATAGCCAGACCCGCTCCAAAGAGCGGGACAAGAACCGCAGTGGGTAGGGAGGATGTTGCCCCAATGATATTCCAGAAACTGACCGCCGCAGCGCTCGGCGTTGCCATGCTTGTGGGCGCCGCGCCCAAATCCGCCGAGGCCGATATCCTCGTGATGGGCGGCAACCCGGAAGGAAGCCTGTTCTACGCGCAGTCCCAGGCTATCGCCTCGGTCATTGGCCAACATACCGGCGACCGCGTTGACGTGCTGCCGCAATCCCCGACGGTCTTCTTCCCGATGTTCGTCTCCAGCGAGGCCGATCTTGGCCTGTCGAGCCCGATCGAAGCCAACTTCGCCTTCCGCGCCGTCGGACCCTATGAAGGGGCCAATGGCGGCGAAGGGTATCCGATCTCCACGATCATGCTCGGCTCGCCGATCCGCCTGTCGCTCGTGGTGCGCGGCAGCTCGGACATCCAGAGCATGGCCGATCTGAAAGGCAAGCGCGTCGCGTCGAACTACGGCGCCTTCGCGGGGTCCTCGATCACCGCCGAAGCCGCGCTCGCCAATGCCGGCCTGACCGATGACGACATCGAAGTGGTCAGCGTCTCCAGCTATCCCGAAGGCGTGACCGCCGTGATCGAGGGCCGCGCCGACGCCGCCGTCGGCTCCATCGGCAGCGGTATCCTTCAGCAGCTCAACGCCGCCGAAGGCGCGCGCATCCTGTCGATCGACCCCTCGCCCGAAGCGATGGCCCGTTCGAAGGAAATCGGCAGCGCCTTCGTTCCGATCGAAGTGCCCGCGGGCATCGTCGGTGTCGACAGCGACATCCACGCGCTCAGCTATGCGACCACGCTCTACGGCCGCAGCGATCTGGCCGACGAAAAGGTCTCCGCGATCCTCGAGACCCTGTGGGAGCATTCCGAAGAGCTGAAGGCCATTCACCCGTCGCTCGCGACCTGGACGCCGGATCGGTTTGCCGACACCGCCGTCGTGGTCCCGTTCCACCCGGCCGCCATTGAATTCTTCAAGTCCAAGGGCGTGTGGACCGACGAGCTCGAAGCCCGTCAGGCTGAGATTTCGGCGAAATAACCCATGATGCGCCGGGCCACGTCCCGGGGCGACACAGTAACGGATCGCTCCGGCCCGGTGAAGGCGGCCGGGGCGATCCTCCCTGTAAGAGTCCACACGCCAACCGGAGGCCAGACACCCGTGCAAGAAAACAACAGGGTTCTGAAACGCCCGTATCGCTACGTCTACGAGGTCCTTGCTATCATCCTGCCCATCGCGGCGCTGATCTATTCGCTTCAGCTGCTGCCGCGCTTCGGCATCATCATATACAAGGAACAATACCTGACGCTGTTCATCGCGATCTGCGTCGCGATCTCGTTCCTGGTCAAACCCTTCTCCAAGTCCCAGGTCCGCGAAACGCCGCCCTGGTATGACATAATCGGGGCCGTTCTGGCGCTGATCGTCGGGGGTTACATCTTTCTGAATTACGACGAAATCGTCCGCAGCCTTGGCCTCATCACCACCGACAAGGTGATCGTCAGCGTGATCGGTATCGTCCTGCTTCTCGAAGTGGCACGCCGCCATGTCGGCTGGACCATGGTTAGCGTCGGCCTTCTGGCGCTCGGATACGCCTATTTCGGTCACTACCTGTCGGGCATGTTCGAAACCCGCGTGATCCGCTGGGACCGGCTCGTCACCTATAACTATCTCGGAACCGGGGCGATCTTCGGCACGCCGGTCTATGTCGCGGCCACCATCGTCACCAGTTTCGTGGTCTTCGGACAGGTACTGTTCCTGGTCGGTGGCGGCGATGCGATCTCTGACTTCGCCTTCGCCCTGATGGGCCGCCGCAAGGGCGGACCCGCCAAGGTCGCGATCATGTCCAGCGCGCTCTTTGGCTCGCTCTCGGGCAGCGCCTCGGCCAACGTGGCCACCACCGGGATGCTCACCATCCCGATGATGCGCAAGGTCGGATATTCGCCCGAACGGGCCGGCGCGGTCGAGGCAGTCGCCTCCACCGGCGGCCTCGTCCTGCCCCCGGTCATGGCCGCCACCGGCTTTCTCATGGCCGAGTTTCTGGCCGTTCCCTATGCCACCGTGGCCATCGCGGCGGCGGTTCCGGCGCTCCTGTTCTACTTCTGCGTCTACCTTCAGGTTCACCTCGAAGCGGTGAAAGCCAGCATGGAAGGCGCCGACGCGACCGAGCTTCCGGACCTGCGCGATGCGGGCCGCCGGATGATCCCGGTGGCGGTGCCCTTCGCGATCCTGCTCTGGACGCTCTTTGGCTGGAACTGGAACCCGGCGGCCTCGGCCTTCGCGGCCAGCTTCGCCACGATCCTGATGTCGCTGGTCCTGCCCAGCATGCGCCGCCCGGCGCGCGCCTATGTCCGCACCTTCGTGGAAGCGGGCGAAGCCACGGTGTTCATCGCGATCATGTGCGCCATTGCCGGGATCGTCGTGGGCTGCCTCGGCCTGACCGGCCTTGGGTCGAGCCTGTCGCAGAACCTCATCGCGGCCTCGGGCGGCAGCATCTGGCTGCTCCTGATCTTCTCGGCCATCGGCTGCATCATCCTCGGGATGGGGGTGCCGGTGACGGCGACCTATATCATCCTCGTGATCCTGATCGGCCCGGCCTTCGAACAGCTCGGCATCAACAAGATGGGCGCGCATATGTTCATCTTCTACTTCGGCACGCTGTCCTTCCTGACGCCGCCGGTCTGCCTGTCGGTCTTCGTGGCCTCGTCGATTGCGCGCTCCGCTCCGATGAAAACGGCGCTCGAGGCCCTGAAGCTCGCGGTGGTGGCCTATATCATCCCCTTCGCCTTCGTCCTGAACCCTGCCTTCCTTCTGCAAGGAACCCTGGTCGAGATCGGCGCGGCCATCATCGGCGGCGTGGCTTCGGTCTTCCTGATCTCGGCTGGGCTCGTCGGGTATCTGGCGCGGCGGGTGTCGGTGGTGATGCGGCTGGTCCTGATCGCAATCGGGGTGGCCAGCTTCTTCCTGACCGGCCTGCACCCGGCCTTCGCGCTGCTGCCGCTCGCGGCCATTGTCCTGCTCTATGGGCAACAGAAGCTGATGGGGGGAAGCGCGGCCGGCGCAGTTGTCGGCAGCTAACCCCGGAAACCGGCATCCCGCCCCGGCGGGTTCGCTCAGCGGCGCCCCTCGCAAGTCGGGCGCCGCTTTTGCGTGGCACCTGCGCGCCCGTGCGTCAGGGCGTTGCAAGGATCGCCTCCAGCGTCTCCTCGGGTTCGGTCAGCATCGACAGGTGACTGCCCGCGATCGTCACGATCCGCGCGCCCCGCGCCTCCATCACCGGCACGAAGCGCGTCATCGGCGACGCAATGAACCGCCCCGGGTTTGCCGGAGGCTGATTGTCGTTAGTTACGCGGCCATGTCTTCGGTTTCCAGAGCTGCGTAGAAGTTGGCCTCTGCCTCGGCGGGCGGGATGTTCCCGATAGGTTCGAGGAGGCGGCGATTGTTGAACCAGTCCACCCATTCCAGCGTGGCGAATTCGACGCTCTCGAAGCTGCGCCAAGGGCCGCGCCGATGGATGACTTCAGCCTTGTAGAGGCCGTTGATGGTTTCGGCCAAGGCATTGTCATAACTGTCGCCAACACTGCCAACAGATGGTTCGATGCCGGCCTCGCCCAGCCTTTCGGTGTAGCGAATGGACAGATATTGCGACCCGCGATCGCTGTGATGGACCAAGCCCATGGCCTTCGTCGGTTTGCGGTCATGGACGGCCTGCTCAAGGGCATCCAGGACGAACCCAGTCTGCGCCGAGGCGCTGACGCGCCAGCCAACGATCTTGCGCGCATAGGCGTCGATGACGAAAGCGACATACACGAAGCCCTTCCAGGTGGCGACATAGGTGAAATCGCTGACCCACAGCATGTTGGGCGCCGGGACGCGGAACTCGCGGTTGACCTTGTCCAGCGGGCACGGGACCTTCTTGTCAGGGATCGTTGTCCGATGCGGTTTGCCGCGGATGATGCCCTGAATGTCCATGTCCCGCATGAGCCTCGCCACCGTGCAACGCGCGACATCGAAGCCTTCCCGGACAAGCTGCCGCCAAACCTTGCGGACGCCGTAGACTTTGTAGTTCTCCTCCCAGACACGTTTGATCTCGGGCCGCAGGGCGGCATCACGACGGGCCCGATCCGAAAGCCGCATGGGATCAGCCCGCTTGGCGAGGTGATCATAGTAAGTGGAAGGGGCGATCGGCAGCACCGTGCAGATCGGCTCGACCCCATGCGCATCCTTGTGCGCCTCGATAAAATCCACCATCACTTCGACCGGCGGTCGAGCTCCGCCAGCGCAAAATATGCGCTCGCCTTCCGCAGGATCTCGTTGGCCTGCCGGAGCTCTCGGTTCTCCCGCTCCAGCGCCTTCATCCTCTCGGCCATGTCGCTGGGTATGCCTGCGCGCCTGCCACTGTCGACCTCGGCCTTTTTGGCCCAGTCGTTCAGCGTGTTTTCCGAGCAACCGATCTTCGCTGCGATCGACGTGATCGCCTGCCAGCGAGATCCGTGCTGACCCTCGTTGTCGAGAACCATCCGCACGGCGCGCTCGCGCACTTCGGGGGAAAACTTGTTCGTGGTCTTGCTCATGATGCTCCATCCTACTCAAGAGTTGGAGCCTCCGGCAAACCCGGCGCGGTTCAATCGCATGGCTTGAAGACTTGTTGCTTCCGGCAGGTTTGGAACGGGTCGACGGGCTGCTGCACATTGAGGTTGGAGCTGAGTAGCGAGTTCAATTTCAACCCAAGGTCGTTTAGGACTGTTAGTGGACACGTTTTGTGGCTGCATCGTTCACTTAGCGTGAGTTCGTCCGGAATCGGATCTTGCACCGGTAATGAAAGGCCGCAACGTAACATTGTGATGCAAAATCGAGTAGCCGCTTGGGCCTTCACCGTCGCCCAAGCCGTCCCAATCTAGCCAGCTGCGCCAGCATTTTTGACCCCGAGTCTGCGGATCCTGTGCCGCCTGCGGAACCCGTCTGCCCCATGCCTTGCCTCACGGGCATCTGCTGTACGCCAAAGACTTGGCGCGCTCGGATGGCCGCGTATTCTGCGCCGCTTGCGCCTCCAATTAGGTAGCGGTTGTAGGCCTGCTGGCTTCCCATGGCGGCGCGGGCGAAACTGTATCCGCCACCGAGGCCTCCGGAGAGGGCAGGCATCATGATGTTGCCGGAGATCGCGCGGACGATGAAGGGTGTTGCGATGATGAACCCTTTGGCCATGAGGACCATCATGAAGAAGGGGAGAAGGGCACCAATGTTGGAAGCCCCTTCCGGATCACCCAACTCGCCGATGAGAGCCGAGGCCACCCCGGTGATGGTCGCGAAGACACCTGCGACCACGATCGGGTAGATCGCGAAGGAGATAAGCGCGGATAACCAGCGCGCGAAATAATCCTTGGTGACCTCGAAGAGGGTCAGGAAGATCATCACCGGGGCGATCCCGATCAGGAGCGCGATCATCAGGCGGGAGGCCACGAGGATGAAGGCGGCCAGCCCGCCGAGGATCGAGAGCAGAAGAACACCGACGATGTCGAGCATGGCGCCGGCCATCCAGTTCAGCTCGGACCCGGCAGCGTTCAGATAGTCGCCCAGTTCCGCGATCAGGCGGTCGAATTCTTCGGCGAAGGTGCCTGAGGGGCCAGGGCTGCCGCCGCCGACGGAGGCCACAAGGGCGCCTGCAATACTGTCGATCCCATAGAGAATGGCAGACGAGAAGGCGTTGAACTGCACCCAATTGGTCGCGAATATCCCGATGAGCCCGATCTTGACCGCAAGCCAAAAGGCCGTGTGCCCATCCATGGCCCGGTATTGATAGATCATGTTGATGCCGACGAGGATCACCACCAGCGTTGTCCCCAAAACCAGGAGCGTGCCGACCGTTGCCGCAACCGCACCAAACTGGGTCTCAGCGGCGGTGTCGAGATAGGCTTGGGAGGTTTCAACGAAGTAGGTGACGACACTCATCGCGGGACTGCCTTACCAATTGCCTGCGGCGTCGCAGATGGCCTTGGCGGCAGTTCGGGCGGCGTTGGCGCGGCGATTGTAGCCTTCCGAGGCTTCGAGCATTTCCCACCGTTCGTCGCTCGCGTAGCTCTCCCGAAACATCGCCTCGGCCGCGTCCCAGGACGGGAACCGGGTCGCGCAGTCGCAGTTGCCGATCTCGACGACCCGCTCGAGATTCTGGGCGCGATAGATGTCCTGAACCAGAACCCGCTGATAGGCTTGGCGCAGGGGGATCTCCTGCATCCAGATGGGCTCGGCGTGCCGGTCCGAACAGACGTCAAAGCTGCGCTCGAGGGTCGGCACTAGGTTGCGCTCGGCAACGGCGAAGGTAGGCTTCAGGCTTAGGGCCAGCGCGGCCAAGGCGAGGTGCTGCGCCTGCCTCATGCCGTGGCTCCAGCGGGTGTGGTTTCGCGCTTCAGGAAAACGGTGTGCCCGATATTGGCAAATTCCGAAGTGCTGATCGACACCACCTCCCACCCGTCTGCGCCCTTCTCGTTCAGGCTGGCCTGCATGTCGGAGAGGCTGGTCTTGCGGGTCATGGGAAAGGACAGGATATTGTATTCAAACGTCTTCATGGGGAAGTTCCGATCTCGGTTGCGCCGGGGAGGTAGAATTCCGTGATGCCGCGTTTGCCGTCGTGGCGCCCAGCCTGGATGATCACGTCGATGGAATTCTCGATGTATTGGATCATGTCGGCATAGGTCATCGGGATCTCGGTTTTGAGTGCTGCGATCGCGAGCCGCTGGACGGCCAGTTGCGGGGTTTCGGCATGGAGCGTGGTCATGGAGCCGCCATGACCGGTGTTGATCGCCTCGAGGAAGGTCATGGCCTCCTTGCCGCGCACCTCGCCGAGGATGATCCGGTCGGGGCGCATGCGCAGCGTCGCGGTGAGGAGCACATCGGCGGATTGGAATTCCGCGTCGCGATTGGCGATGAGGGTCACGGCATTTGGTTGGGTCGGCAGAAGCTCGGCGGCTTCTTCGATGGTGACGATGCGTTCCTCGGCCGGTACGTGAGAGAGGATCTTGCGCGCGGCGACGGTCTTGCCGGTGGAGGTGCCACCCGAGACGATCATGTTGAGTTTATTCTCGACGCAGAAGGCAAGCGCATCATCGATCAATCCGGCAGCCACCACGGCGCGCAAGGCGCGCTTTTTTTCGACGCGCAGGTCTTCGAGCTTGCGCTCTTTTCCGTAGAGGAAATCGAGTGCGATGCCCTCGAGTGGCAGGCTCGAGAAGAACCGCAGGCTGATCGACATGGCCGAGAGCACGGCGGGCGGGGTGATGACCTGTGCGCGGATCGGGCGTCCCTTGTAGGTGATCGAGACCGAGACGATGGGGCGGTCCTTGCTCATCGTGGTATTGGCAGAGGAGGCGATCTGGTTGCCGAGGTCCCTGACCTGAACGCCCGTCAGCCTTTGATCCAGCGCGCGCATGAAGTGATCGCCCTGGAATTCGCCCCAGCAGGTCCCGTCTGGATTGATGCAGATCTCGATGACATCGTCGCGGGCGGCGGCGTCGATCCTGTCGAGGGAGGTTTCGAGATAGCTCAGCGACATGGCCTCAGAATATCTCCAGATCGCGGTCGACCATGACGGTGACGCGGGCGCCCTGGTCGACATAGATGACGGGGCCGATGGAGAGGTAATCGCCAATGACGCTGTCCGTGGCATCTGCCAGATCATCGCCAACGTCTTCGAGAACGTCGGCGGCAGTCTCATCCTGAACCTCGGAGGCGGCGGCACTTGGCGCGGCCGAGATCAGCGAGATCAGGGCGGCCGACCCGAAACGCTCGGCGAAGCGTGTGTCTATGAGGCCGGTGACGCCAGAACGGCCCAGTTCATCACCTCCGAAGGAGCTGATCTGGACGGTCTGATTGTCAGGCAGGATGATCCGGTCCCAGGCGATCGTGACGCGGCGCTGCGCGATATCGACGCCAGCGCGGTAGCGCCCGATGAGACGCGATCCTCGGGGGATCAAGAGGCCCACGCCATCGACGCTGTAGACATCCTCGGACACCACGGCACGGGTCTGGCCGGGCAGGGAGCTGTCAAGGGCAGTTTCCATGACGGCCTGGATCATGGTGCCCTGTAGAATCGTGTTGGAGGGATTGGCGATCACCTCGGCCTGCGTCACCGTCGAGGGCAGCGCCCCGTTCAGCACGAAATCCGTCACCTCGCCAAAAGTGCGTTCGGTCAGAGCCGTTTCATTCGCTCCGGAGGCACCGCCAAACGCGATGGTGGGCGAGGCGATGCGCCGCTCCTGGAAGGCGCGTTCCTCCGCGGCGCGGCGCTCCAGCTCGGCCATGCGCCGGGCTTCTTCCTCGCGGCGCAGTCGCTCTTGCTCGCGTGCGCGCAGCTCATCTTCCGTGGGGCCCGCTGGGGCGGGTTGCGGTCGGCTGGCCTCGAGTTGGGCCAGTTCCAGATCCATGCGGAGTTGCTCAAGGCTGCGATCCCGCGCCGTCAGTTCGTCCTGAAATCGTTGCTGTGCTGCTTCCGAGGCGGCTTGTAGCGCAGCGATCTGAGCGGTCAGCGCGTCGATCGCCTCTGCGGCGGCGGTGTCTTCCTCGACGACCGGTTCGGGGGCGTTGCGTAATTCCTCGATCTGAGCCTGCAGCGCGGTGATCTGCGCCAGAAGCTCCGCGTTGGGCTCGACTGGATCCGGTCCGACAAACACAACCTCGGGCTCGGGCGGAGGCAAGGTCTCGATAGCGCCAAAGCCGTCCCCCTCGTTTTGGAAGACGTCCGGGGTGGCCGTCGGCAAGGCTTCCTCTTCGTCGGGCTGTGAGAGGAGATAGAGCAGGGCACCACCTGCGCCGATGACGAGGACCACGATCAGCGCGAGAAGGGGCGACCGGCGCTGCGACGCCGTGGGGGCGCGGGCACTGCCTTTCTCAAGGGCGGCGAGGCGTTTTTCCAGCTCGGTGTTCCCGGTATCGCTCATGAGGTGGCCTCCGCGGGCGGGATCGCCTCGATGCAGACCACCTCTTCGCCAAGTCGCAGGACCCATTGGCGGTTCACGCCGCTGACGCGGATCACGCCGTCTTCAGGAGTTTGCGTGTTGACCGTGCGCTCGCGGCCGCCCGCGTAGCGGAAGACCGCGGGCACAGGCGCGTTTCTTGGAAACGCGAAATACGTGAACGTCCCGTCATCCCAGATGCGGGTTGGCGTGAACTCGGTCCGCGCGCTGGCACCGTAGTTGTAGTTCGGCGCTTGGGCGGCGATGGCCCGGGTCGGGCGCGCATCGTCCTCCGGATAGCGGAACTGCACCACATAGAAGGTCGGGCTGCGGACCTCCTCGACGTTGAAATAGTAGCTTCGCCTGTTCGTGTAGACCGTCACATTGGTATGAACGCCGCGCGCGACGGGCTTGATCGCGAAGGCCTGGCCGCCCGGCACGCCATCGATCTCAAACCCTTCCGTGTCGCCTGCGATAATCGAGCGGATGCTTTCACCCTCGCCGAATTCGACCGTGGTGACATGGGTAAGCGAGACGCTGAAGCGGTAGACCTGACCTTCTTGATATGTTGCCAGCCGCACGCGGCTGTCATTTGGACCACCGCGCGGGATCGCTTCGGCAAAGGCAAGGGCAGGCAGCAAAACAAATATGGCAGCAACAAAGAACTTATTGATCAAACTAATTCTCCAATCTGTCGGAGCGGATGGAATATTCGAGCACGGTGAACCCAAACGGATTGGTCCAGACCTCGTCGATGGAGCGGCGGGTCTCGGGGCGGAACTCGAAGAGAAGGGTCGCGGTGAAGAGCCCGGTTTGGGTGCCGTTGATGGAGGTCAGACGCTTGCGCAGGCGCACCGTGGCGCGGTTGGTGCCGATCCGGTTGATGCTGAGGATTTCCACGTCGAGCCGGGCATTGGGGCCATAGACGGTCGGCGGATAGTTTTCATTTGCGCTGTTCCAGATCTGGCGCAGCCCGCTCTCGGCAGCTCCGTCCGAGCGGCGCAGGACGCTGCGGATGCGCAGATCGTTGTCGAGCTGGTTATAGACCTCCCGGTCGGCCACATAGCGGAACACCTCCGCCTCGATGATCGCCTGGTTGGCGGTCACCGAGGAGGCGCCCACCGAGGCTTCGGGGAGTGCAAAGCCGGTGGCGGGATCATAGGGGACAACGACGGGGGGCGGGTCGACATCGAGGATCGAGACAGCCGCGGCACTCAGACAGCCGATGATACCGAAGACAAGGCCCATCAGGCCAAGACGCTGCCAAAGCCGCTCGCGGCGCAGGGCACCGTAGACCAGTTCTTCCTCGATGATTTCTTGTTCAGTCGCCACCATTCATGCCCCCGCTCGGCGTTTCGAAATGAGTTGAATCGGTTCTTCGCTGCCTCTCGCTGCGCTCGAACGCGAAAACCGATATTTGTTTTTGGGGATCAATTTCGAAACGCCTTAATCAGCCCGCAGGTCCGGCAAGGTGAAATCCATGAAGCGCTGTTCTTCGGCGATGGTGGCGGCATCGATCACGCCGCCGGTGCCATCGCCCACGGTCTGGATGGCTTCGAGTTGCCACATGGCGACCAGCGCAATGGCGAGCTCCGCGGTCACGCGCGTGTTGAGATCGATGCTTTCCTTGAGTTCGTCCATATCGTCGATGAGCCCAACAAGGCGGTCTACCCGCTCGAGCGACTGGCCGGCATCCTCATAGCTGTTCTGGGCCGCCGCCGAGACAAGGGCACCGGTGGTGGCCTGCGTCGCCACGCGGTTGGCCCCGGGATTGCCGCTCGTGGCCATTTCCGAGAGGGTGTCTTCATCGAAGCCGAGATCGGCCAGCACCCGGTCCATCTGGGTTTCGATTTCGCCTGCGCCGGAGCCCGAGAGGCCCGAGAAATCCCCGGTCTTGATCGCCTCAATCGTGGCGAGGATGTCCCCGAACTCTTGGTCGAGCAGACCGTTCAACTCGTCTTCCATTTCCGTCCGGATGATTTCGGGAAGCTCGGCAAGTCGGGTGAGCGCTTCATAGGTTCTTTGCAGCTCCGCGAGTTGGTCCGTGAGAAGGCCGAGCTGTTCACGGAGCTGCGTCAGCTGCTCGTTTTGCAGGATCTCATCCTCGATCATCTGCTGGAGCTGCTGGATGTTTTGCGCGATGTTCTGGGTATCGACGACGGGCACGGCCTGTGCTGCGGCTGGGGTCATGGGAACGAAATGCAGTCCAAGCTCGAGTGCCACGACTAGGCCCGTTTTCAAGAGGACAGGTCTCATCAGTCAATCTCCCTGATCGTAAAATCCATGAACGCGCCTTCGGCCATGCGGGCGCTGGCCTGGGCCAGCTCCTCGGCAGAGAGGGCTCGGGTGCGGGCCGCCTGAAGCCGGATGCGTGCAGCGACGAGGCGCACGAGTTCGGCGCGGGCATAGGTGTTGAGCGCGACGCTCTCCTGTACATCCACGGTTTCGGAAATCCGTTCGACGATATCGCGGATGCGCAGGGCGGCTTGGCGGATCGCGGCTGGTGAGTTGCTGCCATAAAAGGCCGCCCCATGACCCGTGAGCGAGAGGTTGGCATTGGCGAGAAGCGCCGGATCGATCGTGCCACGCGCATCGATGCCGCCGATACGGCTCAGATAGAGATTGTAGCGTTCAGGGATGACCGAAACGTAGTGCTGGGTCTCGCGGAAGGGTGGCACGCCGCCATACTCGAAAACGCGGCCGGGTCCGGCGTTGTAGGCGGCGAGCGCGTTGATGATATTGCCGTCAAAGGTGCCCAACTGGGCGGCCAGATAGCGCGCGCCGCCATGCACCTGCAGGTAGGGGCTGTCATAGTATTCAGGGTTGATGCCCAGATCGCTGGCGGTGCCCGGCATGATCTGAGTGAGACCATAGGCGCCGACGGGAGACCGTGCCCCAATTGTAAACCGGCTT
This sequence comes from Pacificitalea manganoxidans, assembly GCF_002504165.1. Lineage (GTDB taxonomy): Bacteria > Pseudomonadota > Alphaproteobacteria > Rhodobacterales > Rhodobacteraceae > Pacificitalea > Pacificitalea manganoxidans. The sequence goes on along the minus strand of NZ_CP021406.1, from coordinate 41,038 downwards.
TCCTGCCAGATCAGGGCTTGAAGCAGCGCGCGCCATTGGACGGGGGAGAGCCCTGCGCGGCCGACACCCGCAAAGCCACTGGTCTCCTGGGCCACGCGGATGATGAGCTGTTCGATGTTTTCTGCCGCATCCCCGAACATCTGCACACCACCGGGGTTGGGATCGATCTCACCCGAGCCATAGACCGCTTCGACGGATCGGGCTGTATGGTCGCTGCCGCTTTCCAGACCCGAGACCATGGCCGGCAAGCCCTGACCGCCGAAGCTTGTCTGCGCATCGAGGATGCGTTGCAGGGTTTCGAGCTGCTCTTGCTCGATCTCGGAGATGAGTTCATGAACGGCAAGCTTGTCCGCTTGCAGGGCCAGGTCTGCCTCGCGGTCGCCGGTCTCGACGATGTCGCGGGCGGTCAGCCCGCTGTCATTAATGGGCACGCCCTGTGCGGCGACGAGACCCGGCAGTAGGCAAAACGTGAGGAGTTGGGAAAGCCTAGACGTCAATGCCACCCTCCGATGTGCCGACCGGCGCGAAGTTGCAATCCTGGGCTGTCGCGCCCATCGAGGTGAGAAAGGAAAAGCAGTTGGCCTGCGGCTCCCGATACTGGGTGCATGAGACCAGCGCGCCGAGCGCAGCCAAAGCGATAAGAATACGGATCATGAAAGCCTCCAAAAATCTGGACGGTCGCGGTAATCGGCACCGACAAGCGCTTCGCCCTTTTCCATGCCGCCAAGGATCGTGAGATTGGGTCCAAGCGCGCTCAGATCGACATCGACGACGATCGAGCCCTGATCGTCGCGGATCAGTGCGAGGCGGCTGTTGCTGCCCGTGTTGAGAAGGACGTCGAGTTCCTTCTCCGTGAGGTTCAGCATGGCGTAGTCCGCAGGCTGCGCGCGGATATTGGGCAGCAGGATCTGCGTCGGCACGGCTTCGACGATGGTCTTGCCGGTCCGAGTGCGTTCGAGCTGGCTGGCATATTGCGTCATCATCACCGCGACGGTGTTCTGCTTGCGCGCGGTCACCAACCAGTTCGACAGCCGCTCGGCGAAATATGCGTTGTCGAGCGCCTTCCAGGCCTCGTCGATCACGATGATGGTGGGGCGGCGGTCCTCGATCTCGCGCTCGACCCGGCGGAAAAGATAGGACAGGACCGCCATCCGTTCCTTGTCGGCCTCGCTGTCGAGAATGCCGGTCAGATCGAAGCCCACGACATCGCCCTTGAGCGAGAACGTGTCCTCGAGGCTCTGCCCGAAGATCCAGCCGTAGCGGCCGTCTTCGGTCCACTCGAGCAGGCGCTGGTGCAGATCGCCGCCGTCATCCGTAGACACAAAAAGCGATGCGAAATCCCGCCAGTTCCGCAGGGCCGGATTGGTGGCCTGGGCATTCTGGCGCACGACCTCCTGGATGCGGTTGGTCTGCGCCGGGGTCAGGGGCTTGTCAGCGCGGTAGAGCAAGGTGGCAAGCCAGTCCGAGAGCCAGGCGGTGCCGCGGGCATCGGTCTCTGTCCAGAGCGGGTTGAGGCCCGTGGGCTGACCGGCGTTCAGGGACGCGTAGCGCCCGCCATTCGCGCGGACCGCCATCTCCATACCAAGACGGTAATCGAAGACGAAGACCCGGGCGCCCGCGCGACGGGCCTGGGTCATCAGGAAGGCCGAAAGCACAGACTTACCTGACCCGGGCCGCCCCATGATCAGGGTATGGCCGCTGGTGGGTTCTTTGTCGGGCGAGCCTTGCTCGTGATAGGAAAACCGGTAGGCGCTCTGCTCCGGCGTGGGCAAATAAGTGACGACCCGGCCCCATGGGGTTTTCGCGGCCGGTTTGCCGAGCTGTGTCCGGTGAAAGGCCGCGAAATCCGCGAAGTTGCGATTGGTGACGGCACTAGCGCGGACGCGCTTTGGCTGGTTGCCGGGATGCTGGCTGAGGTAATGCGCCTTGGCCGCGACCCGCTCGCCAATCATCTTCACGCCTTCGGTTGCGGCGGCGTTCACGATCTCGGCGCTGAGGGTTTGCAGTTCTTCGAGCGTGTCGCAAAAGAGCGTCACGACCATGTGATGCTCGCCGAAGCTTTGGCGCTTGGCCTCGAGATCATCGGCGGCGATGTCGAGGGCTTCCAGGAGCGAGAGGGCTGCGTCCTGGCTGGCCTGCATCTGACGCTTTTGCCGCTTGATGCGGCCCGCCATGAGGTTCGAATTGATCGGCGTGAAGGACTGCGTGACGATCATGTCGACCGGCAGGTTCAGCATGTCGAACATGGTGCAGGAGGTGCCTTCGGAATATTCCCCGATGGTGAAACTCTTGCCGTAGCGATGCCCCACGACGCCTTCCGAGAGCTCGAAATGGTCTCCGTGAAACGTCACGCGGGTATTGGCGACGTTGAAGGACAAAAAGCCGTAGGTGTTTGCCGGATAAAGTGGCAGCTCGGTTCCCGTGTTGAGCGCGCCCAAAAATCCCACCAACTCTCCCGATCCGGCTGACAGCAGGCGCGGCTTGAGCTCGGTGAGCCCCGAGAGGAAGACGTTCACGGCCTCACCAAGGCGCTGCAGGCGTTTGCGGGTCTCCTCCTTCAGTCGGTCCGGCGCGCTGCGGCCGAGGTGCGGCAGGAGGCTTTTCGGGGGCGGGCGGTGAATGACGGTGAGCGTCAGTGTTTTGTCGCGGAGCCCGCTGGTCTCGAGTTTCGCGCGCCAGCGCCGGTCGACCTCGCCTGCGAAGCTGTCCTCACAAATTGGGTCCAGATCCGGTCTGATGGCCTTGGAGACCTTGTGTACGTAATAGCTGAATTCCGGGCCGAGCTGCGCGATGATGCGGGCAAAAAGCGCTGTCACCTTGTCGAGATAGGCATCGTCCGTCGTATAGCTGTTGATCCCCTCGAGCCGGATGCAGCGGAAAAGCTCGTTGACCCGGGTGCGCACGGTCTGATCGTCGACGAGGCTCACATAGGGCAGCATATGCGCGAGGCGGGTCTCGCGCGCATACCACTCCGGCGTCATTGTACGGGGATCGAGCGCAGCATCACGGGCTTCATCACGGGGCATAGCTGTCCCCGCCATGAATGGACCTGTTGCGCGTGGGCGGTGTCTCCTGCAGGGCCGTCATCATCACATCTATGAAGCGCGGGTCCCAATCCGCTGCCTTCCACAGCACCGGGTAGAGCAGGGCCGCGACGCCCAGCACTGCGATGTGCTGGACCCAGACGAACAGGAGCACCGAGCCGAAAAGCCAGACCATCGCATACATGATGGGCAGGCCCAGAAGCTTGGGCGGGCGCACGAGGCCCAGAAAGAGAGGCGCGCGCTCAGCCACCGGCGAAAACCGCGGCAACAATGGTGGGAGCGGCGGCGACACCGGCAATGCCGACAAGCACCCAAAGCGCCTGGCGCAGGTCGATGATGTTGAAAAACCAGCTCAAGAAAACGCCAAGGACCGCGAGTGTGGCGATCACGACGCCGAGCGGGCCGGTCAGCGCATCGACAATGCCCTGCAACAAGCTTTGGATCGGGGAGAGATCGATGCTTTGGGCAAGGGCGGGCTCGGCAATCAGCAGGAATAGCGCCAGCGAGGCGACGAAAAGCGTTGAAATCTGTTTCATGAATTTGATCCTTCCAATCGGGCCACGACAACCATGACGCGGGCCACGTGGTTCTGGGTTTCTCGGTAGGGGGGAACGCTGCCATACTGGCGGACCGCATCGGGTCCGGCGTTGTAGGCAGCCAGCGCCAGGTGCGGATCGCCGAACGTCTCCAGCATCATCGCGAGGTAGCGGGCGGAGCCGTCAAGGTTCTGCAGCGGATCACGCGGGTCGACGCCCAGATCACGCGCCGTCGCTGGCATCAATTGACCAAGGCCAATGGCACCTGCACTTGAAATCGCATCCTGCCGGTAGGCGCTCTCAACCTCGATATTGGCTCGATAGAGGGTCAGCCAATCCGTGACGGACAGACCCGCGCGGCGAAGACCGGGATGGCCGGCATAGCGCAGGGCGGTTGCCTCGATGCCCGAGAGAACGTCTGCGCGGGGCAGGGGTGCTGGCTGGGCGAACGCCGCAAACCTCAGTGCGCCAGGTTTGGGCGCTGCTTCAGTCTCACCAAGAATGGCCAAACCATCGGACGCCGACCCCTGACCGATGCCGTCATTGTAGTTCCGGGCAAAACTGCTCTGAGACCGGGATGGGGTCAGAGAGCCGTCGCTCTCCATGACCAGGACCATTTGCGCTGAGGCAGGTGCTGCGACCAGCCAGAGACAGGCGAGGTTAGCTGCCAGCGCCCTTGTCTGATGGCGCTTTGTCTGGCGGGGCGAGTTTATGCGTACGGCTTGTCCCCGCCTCAAGCGGCAGGTCGACATGCGCAAAGCCAAGGCTAATGAAGAAAGACACCACGCCGGAGATCGTCTTGAACTCGCGGATCTTGATATCGTTGTAGGTCGTCCGCGTGCGGGCGGTGACGAGGAGCTTTTCCACCCCGTCATCAGAGACAACGCGCATGATCCAGACCCCGTAATAGCTGGGGCCTTTCTTATGTGCCGACTCCTGGCACAGGATTTCTGCGCTATAGCCGCTTTCCACGAGTTCGCGGAACCTGGCTTCCGTAACCACATTTGGTGCTTCGATGTCCCAGTTCATGGCCCGGCTCACGCTTTCTCCAATGGCGCGACCCCAGGCATTCCCACTTGAAGCCCAGAGTTACGATAGTATATTATCAACCGCAAGATGTAATATCGTGCTTTAGCTGTAGTTTGGTTACGCAAACACTAGTCACGGCCAGTGTCTGCGATCAAGGAGATAACAGGTTTGAGAAACCCAAGGTTGACATGCCTGCTCCCATTACAAGCTGTGGCCCTTCTGATCTGCGTTCCCGGGCCGGTTTTGGCGGAATCCTGCTTTGCGCCATCTCGTCCTTTCCTGCCAAGCGATTCGCAGGCCGCGCGGGACTATGCGGATATCATCCGCGGGGACTTCGAAGATTACATTCAGGATATCCAGAGCTACTTCCGGTGCCTCGACGGCGAACGCGCCCGCGCCTTCGAGGAAGCGCGCGAAGTCAGTGAGGACTACGGCCGATTTCTGCAATTGGTAGGGGATTGATGGGCAACCTCGGGAGCATCAGACTTGCAGCCCATGGAAACCAGACGCCGATAACACCCTCAAATATCTACTTTTTAGATAACAGATTTCATCCGCTAGCGACGTCACAAAAGGTATGTGACGCGTGTCGAAAACAATCTGGAGTAACGGGCATCTGGCCCTTTGTCGGTCTTTGGTTGAGGCCCGAAATAGAGCGGGTCTGGGGCAAAAGGATTTGGCGGACAGGCTTGACTGTCATCAGTCTCTCGTGGCGCGCATTGAAAGTGGCCAGCGACGGATCGACGTTGTCGAGTTCATCGTATTGTCCCGGGCCCTTGGTTTCGACCTATCGGAGGTTCTGGCGATCGTCGAAGCCGCCACGGAGCCCGACCACAAGATTTGAGAACAATGCAATTTTGGGGCGTACCGCTTTGGATATCCCCTCGTGAGATCAGCCACCTCAAGGAAGAGCAGTTAGCCAACATCCACCACGTGCGGCCTGCGGCGCAAGTGAGCGCCTTAAGACACCATGCCGCAAATTCAGCGCCATAGTGCAGGAAGTCAGTAAAAAGTGAACGATGATAACGGTGAGGGCGTCGCGATCGCCAATCTGATCGGGACCGATGGGTACAGCATTGTTGGTTGGGTATATCGCTGGACTACAGGCGCACATGCGGTGATGTGGGATGTCCACGGGCCCCAGCCGGTATCGGAAATCCGGCCGGATCTCACCGCGGAACAGAAACAGGAAATCGACTTCGACGCGCTCACGCGGATCCGACGACGCGACGGCGGGTGAGGAGAGCGAACCCGCGACGTTTGCCGAAATCCCAAATAGCATGTGTACCGCGCCACATAATCGGTGCCGTTGTACAAGTCAAAGAAGCCGGGTTCCGTTGCAAGCCTACGCGCCGGCAGGTCAGTAGTTCACCTGCTCAAACCCGTAGTTGCCCTCATAGTCACGCCAATCGACGAATACGGATCGGTGATAAATGCCGGGGCAATGCTCGCCCCAGCGTTCAAGGCCTACGTGAGCCGAAGGAAGGGCAGTGACGGAAGACCTCTGCCAAGAGAAATCGCCTTGGGTCCCGTAAGTGCCGAGGACCACGGTCGCGCTGCGATTGCAGTCACCGTCACGACCGGATTCATGCTGCCGCGCATAGCGAACATCAAAGACACGGATGGACCGCACGAAATTGAACTCGGGACCGCTGATATCGATGTCCGCGCGATCCTGAACAAGCCGGAGTGCCTGGTCGGTGGGAACGAGGTCATGGACTTGCAAGGATTGGGGCGGTCGACGGCTGTCCGTCTGGTAAAAGGCTTCAAAGATGCGGCCAGCGCTGTTTAATGGCCGATCGCTCTCATAGGAAGCGCCCATGGGACAGCGCCAGATCTGCAGCGGCGGTTCCACCGGCCAGGGCGTAATCCGCCGGATGAATTCGGCGCGCGCTCGAGCGCAAGGGACGGAAGCGGGCCAGCCGCCCGACAGACACAAGAGGATCGCGCAATCGATAGGGTAGGTCTGCGCGCGGGCGGGCATCGGCAGCGAAAGACCTGTCACAGTTAGGGCAACTGCGACCGAGGCGGGGAGCTTATTGAATAGATGGCGCATGCTGAGAACCCTCTGTGACAAGGCTCAGCATACATACGATAATATACTATTGCAACACTAAGTACAAAGACGCATAATGAAGTTTATGTTAAGTTTTTGCTCGCCAGAGTCCGTCCTGCTCTGTCACGTGGCCTTCCGAATGAAGCTTTTGTAGATGTGCTACCGCATTCCTTTCGGCCGCCTGTGCTATGAACGGGTCTGATTTTTTGTACACGGCCGCGGCAATCTCTTTGAGCGAATATTCACTTTTGGAGATATGTGCCAGTATCTCTGCTTCTCTGCGCATACGATTTGTAAGGAGTCGGCTGACATAGGGCTTGGGGTTATTAAGAAAAGGCCCATGACCCGGGAGATAGGTCTTGTCGTTTCTTTCGATCAACCGTTGCAGTTGATCGCAATAGGCTCGCATATTCCCGTCAGGCGGATTGACGATCGAGCTGTTCCAACTCATGACATGATCGCCAGTGAACAACACACCGTCTGATCTCGCAAAGCAAATATGGTCGCTTGCATGGCCGGGAGTGTAGAGGACTGTCAGACCAGCGACGATCTGCCCATCCTCAAGAAGACCATCTGGTTCGAACGCATCATCTGGAAATGCACGAGACACATAAACGGGCATTCCCGTCTTCTCGCGCAGAAGTGGCGCTGATCCGAAATGATCAGAATGATGGTGGGTGACAAGTATACCTACCGGATTCTTTCCTATGTTTTCAATGATTGCCTCGAAATGAACCAGGTCTTCTGCGGGCCCCGGATCAACAACAAGCGCACCTCCCGTCGTTTCAACGATGTAACTGTTCGTGCCGTGATAGGTCATCTTGCTTGGGTTATTCGCGACGATTCGCTTGATGCCATTGGCAACTTGAAGCGCGTGTCCGCGCTTCGGTACAGGTTCGTCGTAAAACATTTTCTCAGTCATTGTACAATAATCTACGAGTTCGAGCGGAAGGGTGACTGAGCCAAAGTCCGATAAATCCAGTTTCCACTGGCTGCATTAAGCTCTCTAGGGGAGTAAGGTAGGGAAAAAGCGGCGACACTGGTCTCGCTAGTGCCGCCAATACTCCGCTCTCGGGGAAGAGGAATCTGAGGGCGAAACCTCTGTTCATAGTTTTTCGATCAGTTCCGGCACGATGGTGAAAAGGTCGCCAACCAGGCCGTAATCGGCGACCTGGAATATCGGGGCCTCCTCATCCTTGTTGATGGCGACGATGATCTTGCTGTCCTTCATGCCGGCAAGGTGCTGGATCGCACCCGAGATGCCGACGGCGACATAGAGATCCGGTGCCACGACTTTGCCGGTCTGTCCGACCTGCCAGTCGTTCGGGGCATAGCCCGAGTCGACTGCGGCACGGGATGCACCGACGGCGGCGTCCAGCTTGTCGGCCAGCTTCTCGATCAGGGCGAAGGCGGCTTCCGAGCCGACGCCGCGCCCGCCCGAAACGACCACGCCGGCGCTGGTCAGTTCGGGGCGGTCGGAGGCAGCCACCTTGTCGTTGACCCATTCGGAAAGGCCGGGGTTCTCGCCGGTGGCGATCGCCTCGACTGCGGCGGAGCCGCCCATCGGGGCCAGATCGAAGGTCGAGGTGCGGATCGTCATCACCTTGATGCCATCGGTAGATTTGACGGTCTGGATCGCGTTGCCCGCATAGATCGGACGCTCGAACGTGTCGGCATCGACGACGCCCACCACATCCGACAGGATCATCACATCCAGCAGCGCTGCAACGCGCGGCATGATGTTTTTCGCATCCGTCGTGGAAGGGGCCACGATATGCGAATAGTCTCCGGCCAGGTTGGCGATCAGCGCGGCGACGGGTTCCGCAAGGCGGTGGCCGTAAAGCGCATCCTCGGCGACCAACACCTTGGAGACACCTTCGATCTTGGCCGCTTCGTCCGCGACCGCCTTGGCCGACGCGCCGGTGCAGAGCACGGTCACATCGCCCATCTGTCTTGCCGCCGTCACGGCCTTTGCGGTCGCGTCGAGCGCCAGAGCGCCATCGGTCGCTTCACCAATCAGAAGAACAACCATCACACAGCCCCCGCTTCCTTAAGTTTCGCCACAAGCTCGTCTACCGAGCCAACCTTGATACCGGCGGCGCGCGCTGCAGGCTCTGCGGTCTTGACCACAGTCAGGCGCGGGGTAACATCGACGCCGTAATCGGCGGAGGTTTTCTCATCCAGCTGCTTTTTCTTGGCCTTCATGATGTTCGGCAAAGACGCATAGCGCGGCTCGTTCAGGCGCAGGTCGGCAGTGACGATCGTGGGCAGTTTCACCTTGATAGTCTGGAGACCGCCATCCACTTCGCGAGTGACCAACGCGTGATCGCCATGGATATCCAGAAGCGAGGCGAACGCCGCCTGGCTCCAGCCCAGAAGGGCCGACAGCATCTGTCCGGTTGCGTTCATGTCATTATCAATTGCCTGCTTGCCTGCGATCACCAGACCTGGCTCTTCCTCGGCGATGACGGCTTTCAGGATCTTGGCCACAGCCAGCGGTTCGATGTCGTTGTGAACATCGTCCGAGGCGACGACCAGAATGGCGCGGTCGGCGCCCATGGCGAGGGCTGTGCGCAGGGTTTCCTGCGCCTGCTTGACGCCGATCGAGATAACCACGACCTCATCAGCCTTGCGCGCTTCCTTCAGCCGGATCGCCTCTTCCACCGCGATCTCGTCGAACGGATTCATGGACATTTTGACGTTGGCGAGATCGACACCGCTTCCGTCCGCCTTGACGCGAACTTTCACATTATAGTCGATCACACGTTTGACAGGTACGAGTACTTTCATGTTTCCCTCACCTAGGTTTTTTCGATAAGGAGCGCTGTGCCTTGCCCCACACCTACGCACATTGTGGCAAGGCCGTATCGCCCCCCAGTAAGGGCGAGTTCAAGCGCGAGCGAGCCAACGATGCGGGCACCTGACATGCCTAGTGGATGTCCAAGCGCAATCGCGCCCCCGTTGGGGTTCACTCTTGGGTCATCGTCCGCGAGGTCGAGACCGCGGGTCACGGCGAGGGCTTGTGCCGCAAAAGCCTCGTTCAACTCAATCGTGTCGAGCGACTCAAGCCGCACCTGCGTTTTTGACACCAGTTTTTTTATCGCCGGAACAGGACCATATCCCATGACACGCGGAGCAACGCCAGCCGAAGCGGCACCAACGATGCGCGCGATGGGCGTTAGCCCGTGGCGCTTTGCCGCCGCCTCCGAAGCGATGATCAGCGCAGCGGCCCCATCATTCACGCCGCTCGCATTGCCCGCGGTCACGGACCCATCCGGTCGGGTGATCGGCCTGAGTTTGGCCAATGATTCCAGCGTGGTGGCGCGAGGATGCTCATCCTGCGTCACCTGGGTCGTTTCTTTCAGTCCGACGGGTACCGTGACGGGCACAATTTCCTTGTCCAGGCGTCCGCTTGCTTGCGCTTCCGCTGCCCGCATCTGCGAGCGCAATGCAAATTCATCCTGATCGGCCCGCGAGATCGCATAGTCATCGGCGAGGTTCTGCGCCGTCTCCGGCATTGCATCAGTCCCGTATTGCGCCTTCATCAACGGATTGACGAAGCGCCAGCCGATCGTTGTATCGTGCATCGTGCTGTCGCGCCCCCAGGCTGAGCCGGATTTCGGCAAAACGAAGGGTGCGCGCGTCATACTTTCCACCCCACCAGCAACCGCCAAGTCGATATCGCCGGCGCGAATTGAACGAGTCGCCGCGGCCACTGCCTCAAGCCCCGATCCACAAAGACGATTGACGGTCACGCCCGGCACCGTTTCAGGCAAGCCGGCCAGGAGAAGCGCCATACGGGCGACATTTCGGTTGTCTTCCCCGGCTTGGTTCGCACACCCCATCCAGACTTCATCAATCATGGCAGGGTCAAGGGAGGGGTTGCGCGCCAGAAGGGCCGCAAGCGGCAGAGCGGCAAGATCGTCGGCGCGTATGGCCGCAAGTGCTCCGCCATAGCGGCCTATGGGCGTGCGGATATAAGTCGCAGATGAATGCATCCATTGGTTTGATCCTTTATCCGTATTGTTTCTTTAGATTTTCACATTTGAGGTCGCAGCGTCCGGTGTCATTTTCTCGACCCGAATGCGCCGCTTGCCCGAAACTTGTTGCGTGTCTGGGTGTCGAAACCCCAAGCATCCAGGATTGCGTCCGTATCTGCCCCGTCGGGTGACGGGCTTGCCTGGATCGCGGAAGGAGTCCGCGAAAATCGCGGCGCGGGTGCCGGTTGAGGTATGCCGTCGGACTCCACCACGACAGATCGTGATTTCATGTGGGGATGTTGACGGGCTTCTTCGAATGACAGCACCTGGCCAAAGCAAGCTTCGCGGTCTTTCATGATGCTGTCCCATTCTGCCGCTGTTTTCGTCGCAAAGACGGATTCAAACTGGCGGCGCATCTCGGGCCAGCCTTCTCTGTCGTATTGCTCCGGCATGTCGGAAAGATTGATCTCCAGACCATCGCACAGCGCGGCAAAGAATTTCGGTTCAATGGCAGCGATGCTGATATATCGCCCATCCGCTGTTTCATACAGGCAGTAGAAAGGCGCACCACCATCAAGCACATTACTTTCGCGCTGATGGACCCACTGACCAGCAGCCGAAGACCCGTAATAGCTCGCCAAAAGCGACGTTATCCCGTCGATCATCGCACAATCCACGACCTGCCCCTTGCCGGATTTCCCACTTTCCAACAAAGCCCCAAGAACCCCGACGGCCAAGTATAATGCACCGCCGCCCAGATCCGCGACCAAGTTCAGCGGAATCGAAGGCGCGGCGTCCTTTGGCCCAATCATCGAAAGGGCCCCAGTCAGGCCAAGATAGTTCAAGTCATGGCCAACGGTCTGGGACATCGGACCGGTCTGGCCCAATCCGGTCATGCGGCCAAAAACCAGTTTGGGATTGACGGCAAGCGTCTCCTGTGGACCAATACCAAGGCGTTCCATGACACCGGGACGGAACCCTTCGATGAGCGCATCCGCCTTGGCGACAAGTTCGAGAAACACCTCTCGCCCTTCCGAGGATTTTAGGTCAACGGCAATGCTTGGACGGCCACGGCCGGTAATATTGAATCTGGTTTCCTGCGGCATTCCCAGGCCGCTGGGTGTCAGTCGATCCACCCGGATCACATCGGCACCCATGTCGGAAAGAAGCATTCCTGCAAAGGGAACCGGCCCGATCGCCCCCACCTCGATTATTCTGATTCCGTCCAGGACACCCAAGGTCATCCTCCTTCTAATGTTGGCATCAGTGGGTCAGACCCAGCACGGGCCAAGTGACGATCAGCGTGCCGCCAAGATTCGCAGTTCAAATCACGCCCCGTCCCGTGGCGCGTCAACTTAGGCTCAGGAATCATAGCCAATATATGACTGTAGCGGCGAGAGCGATGGCCGAGAGGAAGACTTTTGGGCAACGGTCATAGCGAGTTGCCACACGCCGCCAATCCTTCAGCCTGCCGAACATGATCTCGATCCGGTTTCGGCGTTTGTAGCGGCGTGGCCCATCGTCATCAAAGCCCCATTGTCTTTGCGATGATGGTTCTCTGGATCTCGTTCGCGCCTCCGCCGATCGGGCCGACACGGCAATCGCGATAGTGCATCTGCATCGCGTGATCCATCATGTATCCAGCGCCGCCCATGATCTGCATACCGTGGTCGGCAATCTTGATGTTGTTCTCCGTTGCGATAATTTTTGCCATCGCTGTCTCCTGTACCGGTTGCAGCCCCTCATCCATCATTTTAGCAACCTTATGGGTGATCAGACGGGCCTGTTCGGCCATGATCTGCATGTCCGCCATTTTATGCGCGATCGACTGAAATTTGGTGATTGGCTGACCAAACTGTTCACGCTCGACAGCGTAGGCTTTTACATAGTCGATGACCCGTTGACAGTTTCCACAATGGGTCGCAGCAATAATCATTCGCTCGAGGTTCAGACCGCGCATCAGATTGTGCCAGCCTCTGTTTTCTTCGCCCAACAAGTGGCCGGTCGGTACGGCGACATCCTCGAAGAAAACCTCGTTGGTGTGTACCGCGCGACGTCCAAGCTGGCGCAATGGGCGGATCGTGACACCTTTCTGTTTGGTGTCTACAATGAATTGCGAAATTCCCCGGTGTCCGGCCTCCGGGTCGGTTTTGGTTGCAACAACGAGGTAATCGGCGACGTGGGCCCCAGTGGTGTAGACCTTGCTGCCATTGATGACCCAATCATCGCCACGCCTCTGTGCCCGGGTACGGATCGCTGCTGCATCCGAACCGGCACCGGGCTCGGTCAGCGAAAAGGCGGTCTTTATTTCGCCTGAAATGATCCTCGGTATGAACTCTTTTTTCTGTTCTTCGCTGCCATAAAGCTTGATATGCCCACCGCCAAGAGTTGTTGTCGTCAGATAGGCCGTGCTCACCCCGATCCAATGATAGGCGATGGTTTCAATAAAGACCGCCAGATCGGCGTAACTGCCCCCCAATCCGCCGTATTTCTCGTCGAATGGTAGTGCCATCCATCCTTGTTCGACGAGCGCGTCGTACGCCTCATACGGGAACTCGCCCGCTTCATCGAGCTGTAGTACCTTTTCTTCCGGCAGCAACCGTTGCAAAAGTCCCAGTACACTTTCGCGCATCATCTTCTGTTCTTCGGTAAGTCCGTATTCGGGCATTCCATGCATAGACTTTATTCCTTGTTCGAGACGTCTGTTTTCTGTGTCCTGTCCGTGGTGTTATCAGAGACCACAAATTTCATTCTGCCGCTGGATCCCTAACTTTGATCATGGTTGTGAACATCCCTGTCTGCACCAATTGACCTTTTTGGTTGATCAAATTCATCTCGCGCACGAGAATGCCGCGGTCTGGTTTGGACGTACGCCGCAATTCATCGACTGTCATTTCGAGGTGAACGGTGTCTCCCGGGTAAATAGGGGCGGTGAATTTCCACTGCATCCCGAGGAATGCGATCGTGGAACCGTCGAACAACCCGGTGCGATTGCTTAGCCCGGTCGCGATCACGAACCCCAATGGGCCATGCGCAATCCGCCCACCAAACTGGGTTTCTGCCGCAAAGATCTCGTCTGTGTGCAAGGCATTATAGTCGCCGGACAGGCCCGAAAACGCCACGATGTCCGCTTCGGTAATGGTCCGACGGGGCGTGACGAACTTGTCACCAACCTTGAGATCCTCATAAAACTTAGGCATGGGTTTCCCCCTGAATGACTGCTCTTGCAGTGTGATTTGGAATAATGACCGCATCGACTGCCGTGGCGTCATCTGCGCGTGCCAAAATGGGGTTCACATCAAGTTCAGCCACCAGATCCTCTGAATCGGCCACAAACTCGGAAATGCGCGCGATCTGATCCGCCAAAAGATCGAGATCAACGCCTGGCGCCCCACGGTAGCCACGCAACAACGCCGCGCTTTTCAATTCCGTCAGTTGTGTCAAAACCCGACTCTTCGCCACCGGCGCCAAGGAGAACGCCACGTCCTTCAGTAACTCGACAAAAACACCGCCCAATCCGAACATAAGAACCTGACCCAGGCCCGGCTCATACTTTGCCCCAACGATGATCTCGGTTCCTTGCGGTACCATTTCCTGAATGACAGCGCCCTCGACCTTCGCTTCCGCGAACCTTTCGGCCGCGCGCGCCATGACCGTATCGAATGCGTCGCCAACGGCCTCTGCGGTTTTGAGGTCCAGAGCCACCAGACCGGCGTCGGATTTGTGCAGGATGTCCGCGGATTCAACCTTGAGGACAACCGGAAAGCCAATCGTCTCGGCGGCCTGGATGGCGTCGGACCGGTTTGTCGCCAGCTGTTCCTTGGTGGTGCGCACCCCGTATTCCTGCAACACAAGTTTGGAGTTGCGCTCGCTCAGCGCCCTGTTGTTCTTGGCTGCATCCATCAACACCGGGCGCACCGCATCAAAGGCATCCGCGGATGAAAGCCTTTTGGCTGACGGCTCATGGCGGCTGACCCGCAAAGCGTCACGCCATTGCCAGGCCCGGATAGCCTCCATCGCCTGCGTCATCGAACGGAAAAACGCAACGTTCTCGTCTTTTTCGTAAATACGGGACGCCGTGCAATCCAGCGCTTCGTTCATCCAGGCGATAACGATCGGTATTTGGCTGCTGCGCGCAGCCTCACAGATCAGCTCAGCGCGCTTTTCCGCGGCGTTCGGTTCCGCATAAGGCACGGCGATCAACAACGCCGAAAACTCTTTTTCCTTGCACAGGGTGAGCACGCAGTCTCGAAACAAGGCTAGGTCGCGTTGAGCTGCGGCTGTGGTGTCCAACGGGTTGGCGATCGTACCAAAGCTGGGAATGATGGACCGTAGATCGTCCTGAGTCTGTTCTGAGAATGACGGAAGTTCGACACCCACGGATTCAGCCTTGTCAACCGCCATGACGGCCAAACCACCCGAGGTGGTCAATACGCCGAGCCCCCCTGTCCCGGGCGCGGGTACCTTGCAGAAAAAATGCGCAAGCTCCGTCATTCCTTGGACGTTGTCCACTTCGATTATCCCGCTTTCCTCGAACAAAGCCCGGTAGGCCTCGATAGAACCAACCACCGCGCCGGTATGTGAACGGATGACGGCATGGCTCCTGTCGGACTGACCGGTTTTGCAAATGATGATCGGCTTGTTTTTTTCCAGCGCCCGCTGGCCCAGCTCGCGCAATCTTTGCCCGGAGTCCAAACTCTCAAGAAAGGTGACAATTACCGAGGTTTCGGGATCATCGAGCATGTAGTTCATCAGATCGCAGGCATCTACATCACAGGAATTTCCAACCGCGAAGAAATGACTGAATCCTATCTGCCGGTCCATCGCCTGAAGGAGGCCGTAACCGATGCCCCCACTTTGCGATACCAACCCGATGGGGCCCAGCACCATTTCATCAGGCGCAAGCCCCCCGACGAAATGCATGAGCGCACCTGTTGAAAAATTCAGAAGACCGGCACAGTTTGGTCCGGCAATCCGAAGTCCCGTGTTCTGCGAAATCTCCGCCAAGCGCGCCTGAGCCAGCGCCCCTTCCTCTCCGGGCAACTCTGCAAAACCCGAAGCGTAGATAATCACGCCTCCGACACCCAGCTCGGCACAGCTTTCCACCATCGAAATGACGAGTTCACTGGCCACACAAAGCACCACGCAGTCGGGAACCTGTGGAATTGCATCAAGGGACGGATAGCAGGGCACCCCGTCGATTTCCTGATACTTGGGATTGACCGCACTGACCGGGCCACCATACCCGGCCAGATTTTCCAATGTACGCTTCCCGAAAGTGCCCGCTTTCGGCGAAGCGCCGACAACGGCAATGCTGTCGGGCCGCACCAGACACCGCAGCTGTTCATGTGTATGAAGGGATCGTTCAAACATCGGCACTGTCGCCTTTCGTTTCTACAAAACCAAAGTAAGGCCCATCTTCGTAATCCATCCGTGCGATCGAGACCGGCATCGAAACTCGCAGCCTGTCAGGCGACATCAGCAGGCGGGCGCCCAGGCGCAACCCTTCGACAGTATCGACAATGCCCACGGCATAGGGCGTTTCTTGCGAAAAGATGCTGGGAGCGGCGTGGATGATCGTAAAGGAATAGATATGGCCTTCACCGGCCAGTTCCACCCACTCCACCTTGGCACTCATACATGCCGGGCATATCGGTTTCGGTGGAAATGTTTTCTTCCCGCACTCTTTGCACACGGTGGTCAGAAACCGCCGTTCGGAAAGACCATCCCAGAAGGTTTGCGTGAAATCTGTGGTGCGTGGCGGATAAGGACGATCGCCACTCATTGGGACGAGATGCTCGATCATGCGGACTCCAGAATATGCGTAAGTGCGGCGTTGTAATTCCCAAGCTCGCAACACATCAAACCAACCCGCGCCCCTTCGACCTGCCGGTCACCGGCCTGCGATGTCAGCTGTTGATATAGTTCCAAAGCATTGTAGAGCGGCGTCAGCCGTGCCGGGTGCCCCCGCGACTGACAGCCACCGGAGGTGTTGATGGGAATCCGCCCGCCAAACGTAGTGTCGCCCCGCTCGGTCTGCGCGGCACCCTTGCCTTTTTCCAACAGGCCAAGCGCTTCGGCCACGAGAATTTCAACAATTGTACAGGGCGCGTAAAGCTCTGCGATGTCGATCTGATCCGGGGTCAGACCCGCATCCTTATAGACTGCCTGCCCGGCCCGCTGTGCCGCGTTAAAGGCGATCATGTCGGCAGGTGCATCGGCAATCTGATGGACCCCCTCATGATAGGAGCCGCGACCGCGCAACACCAGGTACGGTCGACCGCTTTGCTCGGCCACCCGCCGCGAGGCAAGCACCAGACAGACAGCACCGTCCGACCGTGGCGGAACATCCAAAAGCGACAACGGATGCACGATCGGCTTGGCAGCCAGGATATCCTCCATGGTCATCGGCTTCCGGAACTGCGCCAGGGGGTTCAACATCGCATGTTTGCGGTTCTTCAGCGCCACCGATGAGATTTGCTCCCGGGTTGCGCCTGTCTCGTGCATGTACCGAACCGCATCCATCGCATACCAGGAGATTGGCGTGAATCCAGCGGGAGATTGAAAATCTACATCCCCGGTTGAGCGCATCGAATAGTTCATATGCTCGGTCGCCGGGACTGCGGTTTCCAGATTGACCCCAAGTGCCAGAGCCACCTCTGCCCGACCCAAGCTGATTTCATCGGCGGCCTGATCAAACGCCAGCCCGCCGGTCATCCCGTTTCCCAGGACCTCCATCACGGCGCCGGTACATTTCATTCCCAGGTAGCCGGCCATGAAGGTCGCAAAGTAATTTTGCCTTGTGTAGATGTGCGGCTCTGAGAAAATCATTGCCCCGACCTGCGCCTTGTCGACATTGGCCTGTCCAAGCGCTTGGCTCACCACATCCGAGAGCAGCTCGTGTTCAACTATTTGGATCGGAGCATCCGGCCGGGATTGAATTTTCCCGACCGGAACCGCCGACGCCGCCAACAGAGTGACTTCAGTCATCGGTGTTTCTCCACGCTCTTATGGTTTGAATTTGGAGAAGATTTCACGATAGAGCACTTCTTCGTATTTCTCCGGATCCTCGCCGAATTCAGCGCTCAGACCGTCCCATTTTTCCTTGTTCTCAAGGAACGTCGCGATGATGTCGCTTGCGTTTTCAACGCCCCGGCTCTCTGCAAGGCTGACGACCTGGGTCACTTCTTTGGCTTTGTACTCGGCAAGCTTTTCAAGCAGCGCCTCATCGGGTTCCAGGAACTTAATCCCCTTTTCCCGGGCCATTTCCATTGCTTCAAGGTCTTCAGGCAGATAGCCGCGCAAGATCTCACCGGACATCGCTATAGGCGCGTTGACGATCAACGCCGTCTTCTGATCCTCGCTAAGCTTGTCCCATGTTGTCTTGGAGTAAATCACATAGCCGCCACCATGGAACGTGCCCATTGGCACATCGACGATCGTGTCAACAAGATCAATTAGCGATTGCTGTTTCAGCCATGCGGCCGAACCAAGCGCGCAATCAGCCTGACCGCGCTCAATCGACTGATAGATCTCCGAGGACGGCAGGTTAACTGGCACGCCACCCAAATCACTGACCCATTTACCCCATGCGCCGCTCGCGCGCACTTTCTTGCCCTCGATATCCGCACTGCTCTGCAAATCGCCCTTGCACATCAGGTAATAGGGCAATGTCGCATATGGAGCGACATAGGCAACGCCGGCATCCGCCCATTCCTCCAGACAATCGGGGCAGCCCAGCAGAACCGTTTCGGCGACCGCTGCTGCCATAACAGCAGGATTTTCACCGATCAGCGCCATTTCCGTCAGCATGGAGTCCCGAGGAAGGTCGCTGGGTGTGTAAATCGATACGACAAATCCGCCATCAGCAATATTATCACGCAGACCCGGCAGCATCGCCTTGGCACTGAGCAAGGCGCCGCCTGTGATCAGTTCAAAGGTCAGCTCGTTGTTTGTGTCCTTGGTGACGGCTTCAAAATAGGGGCCATACCCAAACTGGTTTGCCGCGGTGGATGGCGGTTGATAGTTGGCATAGATCAGATGACGCGCGCCCTCTGCAGACACGTCGGACCCGACCACGAGAGACAGGCTTGCTACCAAACCAGCGCAAGCTTGTTTAATATGTTTATTCAACATTTTCTTCTCCTGTTTAGACACGTTGGGTGGCAGTTAAGATCCGCGAACACGGCTTTTGAGTTAGCGAATCATCAAGTTGGGGATGAATAGGGATATTTGGGGAAATAGAATTAGAATAGAGAGGGTGATGATCTCAATGACAAAGAACCAGCCTATTCCACGGAAAATCGTACTCAGCGATATGGTGTTTCCAACAACCCCCTTGATGACAAAGACATTCATACCGATGGGCGGCGAAATCAGCCCAATTTCGATGAGTTTGATCATGATGACACCAAACCAGATCAGATTAATGTCCGCCGCCTCGACAAGAGGAAGCACGATCGGAAGCGTGATCAGAAGAACGCCCATCGGGTCGAGAAACATTCCCAAAATGATCGTGAAAGCCGCAATGGCAAACAGGATCGTTGTCGGGCTCGAACCCATTTCCATCAACTGAACATTAATGAAATTCGGAATGCCGCTGATCACGACAAAGCGGGTCAAAAGGCTGGCCCCAATGGCAATCAGCAAAATGGAACCTGTCGACACTACCGTTTCACGGGCGGCTTCCATCATGCCACTTGCCCTAGTGCCGCTCCGCAATTTCGTGAACGCGACGATAGCCATCAGCGCGGCACCGATCCCGGCCGCCTCGACCTCGGTGGCGATGCCGGCATAGATTGACACAACCACGCCACCGGCGACCAAAAGAACGGGCCAGACCTCTTTCGCCGAACCGATCCGCTCTGCCCAGGGCGACGCGGATTCCTCGACAGCCGGCGCAAGGTCTTTATTGAAAACACAGCGAAGGACGATCATGGCGGAATACATGATGGCAGTAAGAAGACCGGGCAAAATGCCTGCCATCAAGCACATACTGATCGATTGCTCGGTAAAGACGGCATAGAGGATCATCAGGATACTCGGCGGTATCAGAGAGCCGATGGTGCCTGCGGCGGCGACCGTCCCTGCGGCCAGACCGGGATCGTAACGTGCCCTGAGCATCTCGGGTATCGCGATGCGTCCCATGGCGGAGGCCGTGGCCAGGCTTGAGCCGCTGACAGCCGCGAATATGGCGCAGGCTAATGTGGATGCCACGGCAAGCCCGCCCGGCAACCGCCCCAGCCATGCCTTTGCCGCCCTGAACAGGCCGGATGTCAATCCACCATGGAAGGCAATCGCCCCCATCAGCAGAAACATCGGTATCGCCGTCAAAGACCAGTTCGCCGCAAAATCGTAGGGCAATGATCTAAGTGCTCCATAGGCTGAATCAAAGCCACGGATGGTCGCCAACCCCAAAACGGAGACGAGTGCGAGCGCCAAGCCGATATGCATCCTGATAAACAGCAAGACGACAAGCGCGCCCAAACCTATGAAGCCAATGGTTACATTCGCCATGGTCTAGCGTCTCCTTTTGAATGTTACCGGTTGGAAGTCGGATCAACTGTCCTCATGCCGACACTGCCCCACGCCTTGCGTCCCAAACGCGCATGACAAGCACGGCAAGGAACATTGCGAAGCCGGTGGGCACCAGCCATCGTGCGGGCCAGACCGGCAAGTCGAAAAAGGGCCCGCTCGCGACAGCAAGAACCCGTGTCTGCGTGATCGCCTCATGAAAGGCAGCAACCACCATCAGCGTGAGAATCCCGACTGACAGAACGCCCGACACCATGTCAGCGACTGCCGATGTACGGGAACTGACGACCTCGGATAAAAGCTCGACCTTGGTATGAGCGTCTGACATTTCGACAGCCGCCAGGGACCAGAAAATGATCGCTACGAGATAGTAAGACGCAACGATCTCGATGGTCATCGGCAGGGGTTGATTGAAGATGTACCGCCCAATTGCTTCGGCACAGACATGCACCACCATCAGGAAGAGCGCGGCACGCGCAACAAACTCTCCCCCGGCAACACACTTTTTCACAGCAGCGCTGATAGTCAATTGAAGTCCTCCCGTCCTCTGGCACGCTCATCCTCACCCCTCTTTTCACAACGAAGAAGCGCGGCCAGCATGCCTGACTTAACAATACTTACGTTTGTTTGTTAAAACAAGCCTTTTTCCCCACAGGGGATTGATTACATTCACAGCTTTTCGACTAGTTCGGGAATGGCATCAAAAAGATCCGCCACCAGACTGTAGTCGGCCACTTGGAAGATCGGCGCTTCTTCGTCTTTGTTGATCGCGACGATGATCTTTGAGTCTTTCATCCCGGCGAGGTGCTGGATCGCACCCGAGATACCAACAGCGATATAGAGATTGGGTGCTACGACCTTGCCGGTCTGACCCACCTGCCAATCGTTCGGGGCATAGCCTGAATCGACCGCCGCGCGCGACGCGCCAACGGCAGCGCCCAGCTTGTCGGCCAGTTTTTCGATCAGCGCGAAGTTTTCTTCGGAGCCGACGCCACGACCACCAGAGACCACCACGCCCGCGCTTGTCAACTCGGGACGGTCGGATTCGGCAACCTTGTCTTCGACCCATGTGGACAGGCCGGGGTTCTCAGCAGCCGAAATGGTCTCGACGCTGGCAGAGCCACCTTCGCCAGCAGCGTCAAAGGTCGATGTGCGGAAGGTGATGACTTTCTTGGCGTCGCTGGATTTCACGGTCTGAACCGCGTTACCCGCATAGATCGGACGCTCGAACGTGTCGGCATCGACAACACCAGAGGCATCCGAGATCACCATGACGTCTAGCAGAGCCGCGACGCGGGGCATCACGTTCTTGGCGTCGGTGGTCGCAGGGGCGACGATGTGGTCGTAGTCACCCGCCAGGGACACGATCAGCGCCGCTGTGGCTTCGGCCAGACGGTGGCCCAGCATCGGGTCTTCGGCGACCAGCACCTTGGACACCCCGTCGATCTTGGAGGCCGCTTCGCCCGCTGCCGCAGCAGAGCTGCCGGCCGCCAGAACAGTCACATCGCCCAGTTCCTGGGCCGCGGTCACGGCCTTGGCAGTCGCGTCCATGGACAGCTCGCCATCGGAAAGTTCCGCAATCAGAAGAACAGCCATTACACAGCCCCCGCTTCTTTGAGTTTCGCTACAAGCTCGTCGACCGAACCGACCTGGATGCCAGCGGCACGCTCGGCAGGCTCTACGGTTTTGACGATTTCCAGGCGGTTGGAGACATCGACGCCGTAGTCTTCGGCAGTCTTTTCATCCAACGGCTTTTTCTTGGCCTTCATGATGTTCGGCAGCGAGGCATAGCGCGGCTCGTTGAGGCGCAGGTCCACGGTGACGACCGTCGGCATGGTGACCTCAATGGTCTGCAAGCCGCCGTCGACTTCGCGGGTGACCTTCGCCTTGTCGCCTTCGATGGCGACTTCAGAGGCGAATGTCGCCTGCGACCAGCCCATCAGTGCGGACAGCATCTGGCCGGTGGCATTCATGTCGTTGTCGATCGCCTGTTTGCCGCAGAGCACAAGGCCCGGCTGCTCTTCGTCGACGATCGCCTTGAGGATCTTGGCAACGGCCAGCGGTTCAATGTCTTTGTGTACGTCGTCCGATGCCACCACGAGAATCGCACGGTCTGCGCCCATGGCAAGCGCGGTGCGCAGCGTTTCCTGCGCTTGGTTCACACCGATGGAGACAACGATGACCTCTTCAGCCTGACCGGCTTCTCTCAGACGAATCGCCTGTTCGACGGCGATTTCGTCGAAGGGATTCATGGACATTTTCACATTGACCAGATCAACACCCGATCCGTCCGCTTTGACACGAACTTTCACGTTATAGTCGATCACGCGTTTGATAGGCACGAGAATTTTCATTAGTTTACTACTCTTCATTGCTGGCTAGGTTTGGTTGCCAAGTGTCGCTCACGCGTGGTTTGCCATGCTCGCTCACAGTGGGGCTTGCTGCAAAGCGTCGCTCAGCGTCGAATGGGCATGAATGGTGTCGGCGATGTCCTCACCTAGTATGGGGCATAAGTTATTAGAACCTGGCGCTCGAACGGGCCTCTGCTGATCTTGTTCGATAGACGGTCTGGGCTCCGCCGCGCACACGATTGACACCGATTGGCCCTGACGGCGCGCTTTCAAGCCTCGCTCCAAACTGTGCACGTTCGAGCCAATCTGCGGACATCTCAAGGAAGCATTCGCAAATCTCCCCGACCCAATGATCGAGCCGTTGATCGGGAACGACCACGTTTGTCGACCGCTCCCTGATTTCTGGCTTGGCCTCACTGTTCATGCCAGCACCGCGACGCCACCACGACCTATAATGCAACAATAGACCGGGGTTGAGTTGCGGCGCCTTCGAGCACCTCAGGAGACACCGATCTGTTATTTTTTCAGGGTCTCATGGCTCTTGTGCGTTAAGTTGTTGCGGCTGGAAGCGTTAAGACCGGCACTTATCAAGCCTGCGATAATCGCCTTTATGACGTCGCCCGCGAGAAACGGGAACAGCCCAGCCACTAGCAGCGTTGTCCCGTAGCCTGTGAATTGGCCCAGCCAGACCAGCCCCGGCAGGTATACCAAGGCCCCCGCTAAAAGGGCACAAAATCCGGCTCGGACGGCGGTGCGGGCATAGCCGGCCTGGGCCAGAGTCCCGGCGACGAATGCAGCGAGGACGAACCCAACCAGATAGCCCCCGGTTGGCCCCATCATATAGGCAGGCCCTGCGCCTGAACCGGAAAAAACAGGCAATCCGACGAGACCCTGACCAAGATACAACAATATGGCCGCAACGCCGACGACGGGGCCCGCGCTTAGCCCAAGGCCGATCGCGACAAGAGTCTGCATCGACATCGGCACCGGATAGAATGGCACCTGCACCTTGGCGGCCAGCGTCATCAACAGGGATCCTGCGATGATCAAAAGGACTGTCTTTGGAACGGTTGGCAGCACCTTGTATGCGCCTGCCTGTGATGTGGGATGGGACATTGGTTTACTCCGTGCGTTAAGAAAGTTGCCCGATACGGGTGTCTAGTGTACCAGCGTCAGGACGATTTCGGGAAAGACCGCCATACAGGCGATGAAGAACAGCATGCCCAGGACAAAGGGCACGCAGCCAAGAAAGATCCGGCCAAGCGGCACGTCCTTCGCCACGGCGTATATGACGTAGACGTTGACGCCCACGGGCGGCGTAATAAGCCCGACCTCGGCCACGACGACGATATAAATGCCGAACCAAACCGGATCGATTCCGAGCTGTGTAGCAATCGGGAAAAGGATTGGGACGGTCAGGATCAGCATCCCGAACAAGTCGAGAACGCAGCCGAGGGCCAGGTAAATCAGCGTGATGACCAGGATGAAGCTGAAATAGGACAGGTCCATCGCGATCACCAAATTCTCGAGGTCGGCAATCATTCCGGTCTGCGCCAAAAAGCGGGTATAAAGCGTTCCACCCACAATGATCAGATAGAGCATCGCCGTGGTCAGAACACTGTCGAGCAGGGCATCGCGGATCGCGGCAATGGGTAGGTTGCGCGCGATGGCGCCGTAGACCAGCACCGCGACGACACCAAAGACTGCCGCTTCTGTGGGTGTGAAGACACCCAAGTATAAACCGGCGAGGATGAAGGCAAAGATTGCCAGCACGGGCAAAACACTTAGCAAAGACACAAAGCGTTCGCGCCAGCTGACAGTTGCCGCCACCGTCTTACCGCCTGCGGACTCAGGCCAGATCATCGCAGAGGCCATTACGATAACCGAGAATAGGACGGCGATACACAACCCCGGAATGATTCCCGCAACGAAAAGGTCCCCGATCGAGGTTTCCGTCATCAGTCCGTAGAAAATCAAAATGATGCTGGGCGGAATTAGGATACCAAGCGTCCCCGAGGACGACAGGACACCCGAGGCCAGTTGCATGCTGTATCCGTGACGTCGCATTTCCGGGATGACAATCGCGCCCATTGTTCGTGCGGTTGCCGTGCTTGATCCGCTGACAGCACCGAAACCGGCACAGGCAAAGACCGAGGCAATGGCCAAACCACCGGGAAGCCAGCCCAGCCAATAGGAAGCGGTCATAAAGATATTGCGGGCGATGCCAGTGCGATAAACAAGGTTTCCCATCATGATGTAGAACGGCAGCGCGATCAGGATGAACTTTGTCCCTTCGGACCAGAGGACGATGGTCGTCTGGGTCATCGCAGTGCTGACTTCTCCGACAAGCACGAGGCCGACGACGCCAATCGCGATCAGAGACAATCCAATCGGTATGCCCAGTACGATGAGAACGATCAGGACGAGAAAGCTTAGGTAGCCGAGGATCATCATTCGACCGTCTCCGCCGAATCTGGCCGGCTTATCTGCGGGCGTTTCGCTATCAGGCGGACAACGGCGATGACTGCGCTGACGGCGCAGGCGAGCGCCAGAACCGCACGCAGCCAGACAATGGGTATGGCCAATTCGGCGGAACTTTCATTGATCAGCAGCATGAACTGCGCGTCTTTCCAGCACTGGATCACCACCAGTACCGAGAAGACCGCCACAAGAAACCAACTGATCCGGTCCAGTAAGTCAGCGACCCTTGGGCTCAGCATCGGGCTGAGAAAATCGGCGCGGATATGGACTCCGCTCAACCAGCTTTCCGGAAGCGCCAGGGTCAGAGACAGGAACAACAGCAAAGAGGCCAGCTCCTGCGCGCCCTCGATCGGTGCGCTGAACAGGTAGCGCAACGTTACGTCGATGAAGAGCACGACGAGGATGACCGGAACGCAAACGAAGGCCGACAGGTAAAACAGGGCTTTCGAAAGGGAATGGAGGATTGCCATTGCGAAGTACGACCGTTCAAGATTTGATTTCTTAATGTGTCCTCCCGCGGAACGGACATACCGAACCGCGGGAGATGGGAGATCTCGCAGTAATGCGGGATCAGCGGAGGCCTTCAACCGGCGGCAGAGCCTTGATTTCCTCATCGCTCATGGCCGAGAACTTCTCGGTCAGGGCGCGCATGTCGGCAGTCAGTACTTCTGCAGAGGCTGTGCTGTTGCCCTCGTTGGCGGCAACGAAATTGTCCCACATGGGCGCCAACAGCTCATTGGCGGTCGCAATGTCGTCGTCACTGGCCACCGTCGTCGTGATGCCTTCTGCCTCCATCGTCTCAAGTGCCTTGTCGGTCAGGCGATTGTACATCTCGGAGTAGTTGACGCTGGCGTTGGCCGAAGCCTCGGACAGGACCATTTTCAGATCGTCAGGCAGATCCTCGTAGAACTTGCGGTTCACGGCCTGCGGAATTGCCACCCGCGTAACCCCGAGACGGTAGTTGTATTTGCCAACCTCGTGCAGCCGATAAGCGACCATATCCGCCGTGGCGAGAATGATGCCGTCGACCACACCCTGCTGGAAGGCCGTATAGGCATCCGAGATGGTCATGGACACCGGAACAGCCCCCAGACGCTCGACGATTTCGGTGAGACCGCCGCCCGTGGCGCGGAGTTTGAGTCCCTTGAGATCCGCCAGAGACTCGACCGGTTTGGTGGTCAGAATGTCGTATTGTGGCGTGGCCGCGTTGAAGGCGAGCTTGATACCCAGCTTTTCGTATTCTGCCTTGAAGTACTTCGGGTAAAGCTCGTCGATCACGCGCACCGCAGCGACGTTGCTGTCCGGCAGGGCCAGCGGAAGCTGGGTCGCGTGGAACAGTTCAAAACTGTTGGTAAGATAGATGGGCCAGGCCGATGTCAGATCGGTAATACCGCTGGCGGCAGCCTTGAACCCGTCACCGACAGAATGCAGCACTTCGCCCGGATAGGTCGTGATCTTGATCCGCCCCTCGCTTTTTTCTTCAAGCTCATCGACGAAGGATTGCATGACGTCCTGCCACGCGGCTGAGCTGGCCGGCTGGTTGTAGGACACTTTCATATCGATCGTGTCCTGTGCGGTCGCGGTGGTTGCGGCGACCGCGAAGGCACAGGCTAGGACGAGTTTCCGTTTCGCGAGATGTTTCATGTGGTTCCTCCCTTTACATGTTGGTCTGCGTTGTCTGGTTGTGCCAGTGGGTGTTTCGCCCGATGGACCTCTCTGCGACCGAACTCTGGGCACAGGTATCAAAGTTGCTTTCCCACCTAGCTACCTTCGGGCCGGCGGTATCCTTCCAGGACCTCGTCCGAAACATCGTCGAGGTTGACGACAAG
The DNA here is from genome assembly GCF_002504165.1 of Pacificitalea manganoxidans. Lineage (GTDB taxonomy): Bacteria > Pseudomonadota > Alphaproteobacteria > Rhodobacterales > Rhodobacteraceae > Pacificitalea > Pacificitalea manganoxidans. The sequence continues at coordinate 14,198 of NZ_CP021406.1, read as the reverse complement.
GTTGTCCGGTGTCCGCGTGGTTAGCCAGACCAGCTCTTCGGTGACGGACATGTTTGCTTCGACATGCTGCATGAAGGGCGGGACAAAAACAAAATCGCCCTCGGTCATATCCACAAATTCGCTGTAGTTCTCGCCAAAGTAGATGCGCCCCTTTCCGCGCAGGACATATCCGCCGGTTTCTGCCTCCGCATGGTGATGCGGGGGGGAACGGTAACCGGGTTCGTTTGTGACTTTGCCGAACCAGATCTTGGTGGCGGGCGTGTGCTGCGGGCTGACCCCCGACACGCGGACTGCATCCCCCGACTGGTTGGTCCCGGTGTCTTCTTGTCCCTTGCGGGTCACGACGGGTTTCACATTACTCATGCCTTTTCCTTTATTCACCGTTTTGATCAGTGGCGGCAGGGTAATCCACGTAGCCACGTGGCCCTTTGGTGTAGAATGTGCCGCTTTCCCAATCGGACAGGGCGACACCTTGTCTAAGGCGCTCCGCAAGGTCGGGGTTCGAGATGTAGGGTCGCCCGAATGCGATCATGTCAGCGCGTCCGGCGGCCAGGACGTCTTCCGCCCTTGCCCGGTCATATCCCCCGGCTGTCACCAGCGGACCGCTGAAATGCGTGCGTGCCATGGTCAATACATCCGGGCTCTCCGACGTTCTGTGGCTGTCGCCGTCGCCCGACACACCCGGTTCGATCACGTGCAGATAGGCACCGCCGCGGGACTCCAACAAATCAGCGGCTGCGACAAAGGCTGCGGCCGGGTCTGTGTGTCGCAGACCGTTAAAGTCACCGAAGGGCGAGAGGCGCAATCCGATGCGGGAAAGTCCTTCGCAGCGGGTGGCGATTGCATCAAGAACATCCGACAGGAACCGGAGGCGATTTGTTGTGCTTCCGCCATAGACATCATCACGGCGGTTGGTCTGATCGGACAGGAACTGTTCGACAAGATACCCATTCGCCCCGTGGATCTCGACGCCATCAAAGCCCACGGCCAAAGCGGCTTCGGCAGCCGTGGCGAAATCCTCAACCGTTGCAGCGACCTGGGCCAATGACATTGCGCGTGGCTCGGGCAACGGCACCAGACCGTTCAGTGTATATATCTCGCCTTGCGCCGCCACCGCGGAGGGCGCGAGGGGGACAAGCCCTTCGGGGTTGTTATCCGTGGAAAAAACGCGACCCACATGCCAGAGCTGCGCAATCATACGACCTTCCCGCGCCCTGACCGCGCGCGTAATCTCTCGCCAGGCGGCCTGTTGCGCGCCGGTCCAGATTCCCGGTGTGCGTGGATAACCGACAGATTGCGCACTGATCCCGATTGCTTCGGAGATGATGATACCGGCTGATGCCCGCTGAGCATAATATTGCGCGGCATACGGTGACGGTACAGCCTGCGGATCCGCCCGGCTACGAGTCATCGGCGCCATCGCAATGCGGTTCGACAACGCGACCTCGCACAACTGGATTGGATCAAAGAGTGTTCCCATCAGATCACGGCCCCGCCCCTGCGATCACGACACGCTCCTGGCCGACCCATGGGCTGGAGCGACCGGGAGCGGCGAACCGCTTTTCATCTTCGAGCAAGTCTCGATAGGCACGCCGGGCGTCGCGGTCTTGGAACGAAAAATCCAGATCTTCGCTATTTGCCCCATAATGCTCAGCAAGGCCGAGGGGGCCGTCTGGCTCCATCCCCCGAGGCGCCGCCATGATCGTTTCAATCACGCCAAGATCCCCGCGAGGCGTCCGCACGTTTTGGGCCACACGAAGCGCTCCGGCGTGGCGCTTCACCAGATCACCATGCTCTTCCATCCGGAGCTGTATCGCGGTCTGGTCGCTCGGGTCCGCACGTGGAAATGCTGAGTATATGATCTTGATCATTCTTCCTCCTGAAGATATACAAACAAACGCCCGTTCGTTTGTCAAGGGCCGATCCAAACACGCAATTTACAGCTAGAAAACTAGAACTGGATAACGGAAATGCTGAAGCAAATCGTCCAAGTATCAGACGAAAGCGAGATTTTTAGGGACGCCTTGGAAAAGGCGATTGAAAATGTCTCGCCACTGAGCCGGGTTCAGGAGCTGGACAACAGTAAGACATTCGACTCTGGACTTCATTCGGTCCTTTCAGAACTGCAGGTTCTGGGCGTCGGCGTACCGGAGGAGTCGGGCGGTGCAGGTGGTGACGCAATCGACCAGGTGATCACGCTAGAAGTGCTGGGGCGCAAGGCCACTTCGATGGCTGTATATATGGTCGTTCACTTCATGATTACGCGTATTCTGCTCGAAAACGGCAACGCTGAGCAGATCGAGACGTATCTGCGTCCGCTAGTCGAGGGGCGAATCAAAGCGTCCTTCTGCCTGACGGAATCGGGCGGGGGCACCGATATTCTGAGTTCGATGAAGACGCGGGCGACGCCGGACGGTGACGGCTGGCGGCTGAACGGCAACAAGATGTGGATCAGCGGAGCCTCGACAAGTGACATCTACATCGTGCTGGCCCGCACTGCCGAACACCACACGCGTGGCGTCACGATGTTCCTCGTTCCCGCCAACGCCAAGGGCGTCAGTGCGCAGGAACTCCAGACGGTTGCCATCAACGGGTATGACACCAATGAGATCGCCTTTGACGACGTCGCGGTCGGCCCGGACGCAGTGCTTGGCGTCGTCGACGACGGCTTTCCCCAGGTTATCGCCACGCTGAACGGAGAGCGGATGAACGCCGCCGCAGTGGCGGTCGGCATTGGTCGCGGTGCGATTGAAGTGACCCGAGACTATGCGCTTGAGCGCACGGCCTTCGACCGTCCGGTTGGCCAGTTTCAGGCGGTGCAGCATCAGCTTGCGGTCGCCGGGACTGCCGTAGAAGCGGCGTGGCTTCTGACCCTGGAAGCCGCGCGAAATGATGCGGCGGGGCGCGCGACGGATGTGGTCAGCAGCATGGCGAAATATGCCTCTGCGCGCGCCGCAGTGCAGGCTACGGATACCGGAATGGACATTTTTGCGGGGGCCGGGTTCGACACCTCCCTGCCGATCCAGCGCTACCTGCGTGACGCAAGGCTCTATTCCTTCGCGCCTCTCAACAACAACACGACACTCAACATGATTGCCGAGCGCTGGCTCGAACTTCCGCGTGCAAAGTAAAGGATACAGCAAATGACGGACACAATTCTGATCGCAAACCGTGGAGAGATCGCCTGCCGCATCATCGACAGTGCGAAAAAGCTCGGGCTGAAGACCGTGGCGGTGTATTCAGATGCCGACGCCAATGCTCTTCACGTCCGCCTTGCCGACACGGCCATTCATGTTGGCGCATCACGCGCAACCGAAAGCTATCTCGGTACCGAAAGAATATTGTCGGCGGCACGCGAAAGCGGTGCGGGGGCCATCCATCCGGGTTATGGTTTTCTGGCAGAAAACGCAGACTTTGCTCAGGCCACGCGCGATGCGGATCTGGTCTTTGTCGGACCTGACCCGGATACGATCCGGCGAATGGGTGACAAACAGGAAGCGCGGCGAACCGCCGAGGCGGCGGGCGTGCCCGCCTCTCCCGGTAGCGGGAAACTTGATCCGTCGGACGAAGCGGCCGTGATCGCCGCCGCAGAGGCCATCGGGTTTCCCGTGCTGGTCAAGGCGGCTGGCGGCGGCGGCGGGATCGGCCTGCGTCCTGTGACTGACCCGGCCAAATTGGTCAAAGCCGTGCAATCCACCTCCGCGCAGGCCGAACGTGCCTTCTCTGATGCATCTGTTTATTTGGAAAAGCTGGTGCAACGGGCCCGCCATGTCGAAGTTCAGGTTTTCGGGCGCGGCAAGGCAGATCCGCTGCACCTTCATATCCGGGAATGTTCGCTTCAGCGGCGCTACCAGAAAGTCATCGAAGAGGCCCTGCCCGGCAGCATCAGGCCCGAGGCGGTTACGGGGATGATCGACGCGGCGCTTAACCTGGTGCGCGCCGTGGAATATTCCGGGGCCGGAACCATCGAGTATCTCTATGATGACGAAAGCGGTGCGTTTTACTTCATGGAAATGAACACCCGGCTTCAGGTGGAACACCCCGTCACTGAAATGGTGACCGGACAGGACATCGTAGCGATGCAAATCCGCCACGCGCTTGGACAGGAGCTAGGTGTCAGTCAGGCCGATATCACCCCGCAGGGCCATGCTATCGAACTGCGCGTTTGCGCCGAAGCCCCGGAGAAAAACTTTATGCCAGCGCCCGGTCGGATCACAGCTATGGATCTACCAAGCATCGAGGGCTTACGGATCGATACGGGGTTCGCGGTCGGGGACGAGATCACGCCGTTTTACGACAGCCTTGTGATGAAGATCATCGGGCATGGGAAAACGCGGGCCGAGGCCATCGCGACGCTGCGGTCCGCCCTGTCACAGACCCGTATCGAAGGGCTGACGACCAACCTAGCCTTTTTGGACCGACTGCTAGCTCACCCGGATTTCGCGGCGGATCGCCTGCACACGAAATTCATCGAAACCCATATCTCTGAACTTGTCTGAGGCGCGTTGAATGCCCGATTTTCTTTTTCCGCCAACACCCTTGGCCACCATTCCTGTCCGTGGCCAAAGTGTCGTTCTCGCACCCGAGCGTCTTTTCTGCATTGGTCGCAACTACGCTGATCACGCCGCAGAAATGGGCGCGGAGATCGTCCGTGAGAAACCCTTTTTCTTCCTGAAAAGTCCCCATGCGATCATGCGAGACGGAGGTGAGATACCCTTTCCACCCGAAACCAAGAACTATCATTACGAAATGGAGCTGGCGGTTGTTCTCGGGCGTGGCGGATTTCGAATCGACGCCGCAGCAGCGCGGGATCATGTCTTTGGCTACGCCTGCGCCCTCGACATGACCCGGCGCGACCTGCAACTGGATGCCAGAAACATGGGACGCCCCTGGGACAGTGGTAAGGATGTCGAGCACAGTGCCATCCTTGGCTCCGTCGTCCCGCGTGACGCAGCGGGTCCGATCGACCGGGCGGACATTGGCCTGATCCAGAACGACACGATCCGCCAGGACGGAAGGATCGACGGGATGATCTGGGGCATCGACGAATTGATCGCGCTGCTGTCGCGCTATTATCACCTGCGCCCCGGAGACGTGATCCTGACGGGGACCCCGGCGGGTGTCGGCCCGGTCGCGCCCGGTGACCAATTGATCGGACGGATCACAGGATTGCCCGACCTCCACGTAAAGCTGGGGGCACCGGAATGAACGCGCACATGGATGAGGATCTGCCCCTCGCCAGCCTCACGGTGCTCGATTTCAGTTTCCATCTTCCCGGACCTTTTGCCTCTTTGATCCTGTCGCGGGCGGGCGCGGGTGATCAAGGTTGAGCGACCAGAGAGTGGCGACGAGCTGCGGGCCTTTGATCCGACACGGGACGGCGAAAACCCTGGCTTCACCATGTTGAATGAAGGTGTGAATCGGCATGCGAAATTGACCCACTTAGGTGGGTTATGAGCGAGTAAAATTGACCCACCTGTTTTCGTTAACATCCGCACAGAAAGTGCGGAGGAAAGAGCAGGTGTTATTGATGGAAAGTGTATCGAAGATCCGTCTGTGGGTGCTGGTTGAAGGGCGCAGCATCCGGTCTGTTGCGCGGGCGACGGGATTATCGCGCAACACGATCAAGAAGTATCTGAAGGATGAGAGCCCGCCGAGCTACCAGCGCCAGGTCCCGCCGGTTCGCCACAAACTGTGCAACGGGTTTGATCTTCGGCTTCAGGACCTGTTCGATCAGGATCAGAAGCGGCCGCGCCGAGAGCGGCGGACGGCTGTGAGGCTTTATGAGCAGCTTGTGTCGGAAGGGTATACCGGTTCCTATTCGCCGGTTCAGCGATTTGTCCGCGATCTGAAGCGGGCCGGTGCCGGTTCGGGCGAGGCTTTTATCCCGCTGCATTTTGCGGCAGGTGACGCGCTGCAATTTGACTGGAGCGAGGAACGGGTTGTCCTGGGCGGTGTCGAGCAGAAGGTGAAGGTTGCCCACTTCCGCCTTTGCCACAGCCGCAAGCCCTTTGTCGCCGCCTATCCCGGCGAGAGCCAGGAGATGGTGCTGGATGCCTTTGTGCGGGCGCTGTCCTTTTACAGCGGGGTTCCGCGTCAGGTGATCATCGACAATCCCAAAACGATGGTGACCTATGTCTCGCGCTCGAAGGACCGGGTGTTCCATCCGCGGTTTCTGGCGTTGATGAACCACTATGTCATGGAGCCGGTGGCCTGCACCCCCGCGTCGGGTTGGGAGAAGGGTCAGGTCGAGAACCAGGTCCAGTTTTTACGAGGCCGATTGTTTGTTCCCATGCCAGCCTTTGATGATCTGGATGCGCTGAACAATTGGTTGCGGCTACGCTGTGAGGAATTGGCAAACCGGCTCCATCCCGAGCAATCGGATCGCACGATTGCACAGCTGTTCGAAGACGAACGCGCCGATCTGCGCCCCCTGGGGCGGGCATTTGACGGATACGTGGAAAAGACCGTTCGGGTTCGCTCCACCTGCCTGGTTCAATATGCCAGCAATCGCTACAGCGTGCCGTCCCGGTTCGCGGGGCAACATGTGTCGCTGCGCGCCTATGCAGGCCGGATCGTGCTGGTGTCGGGCCAGGATGTCATCGCCGAGCACAAGCGTCGCTTCACCCGCAACGTCAGCTACTTTGAGCCGTGGCATTACGTGCCGCTGCTGGATCGCAAGCCAGGTGCCTTGCGCAACGGGGCACCCTTCGTGGACTGGCAACTGCCCGATGCCATGCATCGGATCAGGGAGCACTACATGGTCGGCAAAGGTGGGGATCGGGAGTTTGTCGATCTGCTTCTGCTGGCCCAGGATCACGGGATCGAGGTGGTCGAGACGGCTTGCGAATTGGCAGTGGAACAAAGCACGCTGCGCCTGCCCGCCATCATCAATCTGATCAACCAGTTGGTGGAGCCGGTCATCACGCCGCTCAGCGACGCCAATACCTATCCGCAGCTGACCCTTCGGCCCGAGGCCGATTGCAAGCGCTATGAGACGCTGTGTGCAGCCGGGGAGGTCGCGGCATGAATGCCCTCATCGACCAACTCACCGCCCTGAGGCTGCACGGAATGGCAGCTTGCGCCCATGATTTGCTGTCCGCGCGCAAGCCACCAAGTCTGACCACAGCGATAAAGCAACTGATCGACGCGGAGACTGTAGAGCGGCGGGTGCGCTCCATCCAGTATCAAATGCGCATCGCGAAGTTCCCCCACCACAAGGACTTCGCCACCTTCGATTACGGTGCGGCCGCCGTCACTCAGACCCAGATCGAACCGTTCTGCTCGGGCCAGTTCACCGAAGAGGCACACAACCTCATCCTGGTGGGCGGAACCGGGACGGGAAAAACCCATATCGCCATCGCGCTTGGAACCGCCTTGATCAACAATGGCAAGAAGGCCCGCTTCTTCAACGCGGTCGATCTGATCAATGCCCTGATCAAGGAGCAGGCCGATGGCAATGCCGGGAAGGTCATCCGGCAACTGTCGGCCCTGGATTGCGTTATCATCGGCGAGTTGGGCTATATCCCGTTCCCGAAATCCGGCGGCGCACTGCTGTTCCACCTGATCAGCAAGCTCTACGAAAAAACCAGCGTCATCATCACCACCAACCTGGAGTTCGGGGAATGGGTCGCTGTCTTCGGCGATCCCAAAATGACAACCGCGCTGTTGGATCGCGTCACGCACCACTGCGCCATCATCGAGACCGGTAATAGATCCTACCGCTTCGCACAGAGCAAAAGTCGCACAGAAAAATAACCATGCCGCAAGCAAAGCCCCCAGACGGACTCGCTATATGAGGGCGGCCCGCCTGGGGGCTTTGCCATCCGATAGGCGGGTCAAAATCAAACGCTGAACCAGGGTCAGTTTTGAACGCTCATTGACAAATGAAGGCAAGGAAAGCGTTGTCATAGATCTCAAATCAGACGGCGCAAAACAGCAACTGCGCCTACTGATCGAGGCCTCGGACATCGTGCACGAACAATTCTGCCCCGGTGTCCTGGATCGCCTTGGCATTGGGTATTGGGCTTTGGCACAATTAAATCCCAGTCCTATTTACTGTGCTGTAACAGGCTATGGGCAATCTGGCCCGGATCGCATGAAGGCCGGGCACGAGACCTGACCTACTGCGCCGATGCGGGGCGTCTCGCTCTGGGGAGCGATGGGCAAGGCGATCCGGTGATACCGCCCGTGACCATCGCCGATAAGGACCGGGGCGCGACACGCAGAGCCGTTGCCCGGAAAATCGCGGGGAAGTCCTCTGCCGAATGGGTCGAAATCCTTGGCGACAACATGTGCTGGGCTTTGGTCGCAACCCAGGAAGGAAGCCTTGCAGAGCCCCCATTTCCTAGACCGCGGGCTTTTTGGTCGCACGGTTACTTTTCCCAAGGGGCAACGCACACCTGGGCTTGCGGTGCCAGTCGTGCCGGATCTTGTTCGCCAGAACCCCGGCGACAACGCCCCCGAGGTGGGTCAGGACACTGACCGGCTGTTGGGCTGAGCCTAGTCCCGGTCTTTCCCTGGAGCGGCATATTGCGGGAAGTATCGCGCCACGATCGGGCCATCCTCCGACCAGGAATGACATCCGTTCAGGAAAAAGGGATTATCGGTCCGGTCCTCATCTTTGTGACCTAGCGCCCGAAAGCGTTGGTCGCGATTGCCCGAAATCGTCTGGAACGCGACCGTCCCGGAGGCAAGCAGCAGCTCACGCAAGTGGGTGCATCCGGCAGTGCGTCCAAGGCTATCCGACAACCGCCTGCGCCAGCCATCGGCGATGGAGGTCCCGACAAGTTGTTCGGCCCCTGTGGCACCGCCCCCGCAAATTGTGAAAGGCACGGCGTCCATCGACACTTCAATCGCGCGCACGGTCAGGTCGTCGCCGATTGTCATGCGAACAGAGATGTCATGCACCGGGTCTCCGGGGGCGAGCTCCCCACGCTCACGGTCAAAATAAGGGTAGTCTTTCGCGTCGACGATCCGGCCCTCGATATCGAAAAGACCGTCATCGCGATCATAGCTTTGAAAGCTGACGCGCCGCGTATGGTTGAGGGCGCGCGATGCCACAGGTTCACTCAACATATGGATTTTCCGTTTCGGGTCAGGGGTTCAAACCCCTTCGAATTTTGGAGTCGTGCGGGCAACAAAGCTTTTTATCCCGATATCGAAATCACGCGAAGTGACCACGTCCCAGAACGCCTCTCGCTCAAGCGATAGGGCTTCAGCGTCCTCCATCTGGGCGGTGTCGCGCGCAATCTGCCGGGTAAGACGTACCGCCAAGGGCGAATTGCGCAGGATCATGCCCGCGATCTCACGGACGCGTGGCATGAAGTCTTCTCGTGTGAGCATCTCACTGACAAGCCCCAGTTGATAGGCGCGCTCGGCCGTAATGCTGCGCCCGGTCAAAAGCATGTCCATAGCAACCGCATCAGGCAGGGCGCGCCCTAGTCGGGCGACGCCCCCCGCCCCCGCAATCGCCCCGATCTTGACCTCGGGCAATGCAAAGATTGCAGTATCGACAGAGATCCGCAAATCGCAGGCCAGCGCCAGTTCAAGGCCCCCGCCCGTTGCGGCCCCGTTGATAGCCGCAATCACAACTTTGGAAAGCCGACGATGCGTCAACCCGCAGAAATCCCCAGGATCGTCATCGGCGGCAATCCTCTGGGAGAGATAGGGCAGAAAGCTTGAAATATCCGCCCCGGCGCAAAAGACCTTATCGCCCTGCCCCGTAAGTATGATGACACCCACAGTGTCGTCTGCCTCCAGCACCGGCCAGAGATCTCGCAACTCTAAATGTGTTTCCGTATCAATGGAATTGCTCTGCGTTGGCCTGTCAATCGTGACCAAAGCGATCCCATCTTTCTTCTCGACAAGTACTGGCATCTTGCTAGCCTCTTGGGTCCGGCGCGTTCGCAACAAGTTTCGCGGCCCTTGTAGCGCGGTGTTGCGCTCTTTCTCGACCTACATTATACTAACAAATGTTTGTAATTACAATACCGGTTGAGCCGGCTTGGAGCGAAAAAATGTCTGATCTGCCCAAACATGTGCATATCCATGAGGAAGGTCCGCGTGAGGGGATCCAGATCGAGAAGAGAAATCTCGCCGTTTCAGACAAGGTGCGTTTCATCGAAACCATCGCTGAAACAGGCGTCAAACAGATTGACTGCGTCTCTTTCATGAACCCCAAACGAGTTCCGAACATGGCCGACGCCGACGAGGTCGCCAAGGCCATTCGCAAACGCGACGATGTTCGGTATACGGGGCTTTGGCTCAACACTCGCGGGTTGGAGCGGGCACTTGCGTTGCCGCTCGACGTTGTGGGCTCAATCCGCATGACCGCCTCCGAGACCTTCTCCGTCAAGAACACAAACAAGACCATCGCGCAGACCGAGGCCGAACAACGAAGCTGGATGGAAATCTACAGGGACAACGACATTGCGCTGGAATGGGGCTATGTCATGACGGCCTTCGGCTGTAGCTTTGAAGGCGAAGTGCCGGTTGAGAACGTACTCAAAATGGTGGAAACGATCCTCAACATCGGCACCGAGTACGGGCAGCCGCTCAAGGGTATCTACCTCGCGGACACCGTCGGCTTTGCCACGCCGCTCGACATCGAAACCCGTATTGGTGCCGTCCGCGAACGGTGGCCGGACCTCAAGATCGGCCTGCATCTTCACGACACTCGCGGCACTGGCATGGCAAACGTCTACGCCGCACTTCGAATGGGCGTGGATCAGTTTGACAGCTCGGTGGCCGGGCTGGGCGGATGCCCGTTTGCCGAACACAAGGGAGCGGCGGGCAATGTCTGTAGCGAAGACATCGTATTCATGTGTCATGAGATGGACATCGAAACCGGCATTGACCTTGAGGCACTGATAGAATGCGCCCGGATGGCCGAGGATTTGTTCGGTCACGAACTTCCCGGAAAGGTCATGCACGCCGGTAGCCTACAACGGTTTCGCCAGGTCGCCTGAAAACTGGTTCAGGAGGGTTCTCGGTGACTTACCCGAGAACCCTCCTGAACATGGTCTTGTGCGTGAAGCAATCCAAAGGTGAATTCGACATATTGTTCGATAAGCGTGACTATCGTGTGCCGCCCGGAGGGCCGATACCAAGTGCTAACACCTGTCAACATTGCAAGAATGGCAAGCTTGGCTGTGCCGATGTCGGCACATTTGAAATAGCCCGCTTCAACCCCGTCACGGATGATGTCTTCGAGAACCTTTTCATAATCATCGCGCATTGAGCGAATTTCACGATGGTGCGCAGGGCTTAAACTGCGCAGTTCCATGTTACCTATGAACACCTCTTCCTTACGAAGGGTGTGAAAGTTAATGTGTTCTTGGACAAAGGCGCGAAGTCGATCCCGCGGATCTTCGATACCAGCCAGTTTTTCCAACAATTCATCAACAAGATCCCGGATGATTGACGCGAGCAGGTCGAACAGGAAATCCTGTTTGTTGTCGAAGTAATTATATAGCGACCCGGCCTGAACACCGACTTCTTTCGCCAGCATTCTCAGGCTCATCGCCTCAAACCCGTGGCGTGCAATCAGCCGCACACCAGCTTCACGGAGCACGCGCTCTGTGGTTTCGCCTTTCGATCCGATCGTTCGCAATTGCCCATCCGTTCTCAACCCCACCCAACCCTTTGATGGGCAAGTATACGGTTTAAACTGAAAGATACCCACCATCAACGGGCATCATGACCCCGGTGACGTATGACGCCATATCCGATGCCAGAAAAATCGCGGGTCCGCCCAGTTCGGATGCTTCACCAACACGACGCATTGGGATGTGCTGCATCAGGTGGCCAATCGCCGCTTCGTTCGCCAGAGTCGAAACTGTCATCGGTGTCCGCATGACGCCCGGCGCGATCCCGTTGACCCGAACCCCTGAGATGGCCAGTTCTGACGCCAGCGCCTTGGTCAATTGAATAACTGCCCCCTTCGACGCTGAATAGGCCGCAGAGTTCGGCGCGGCGACAAAGGATTGGATCGACCCTATATTGATGATCGAGCCTTTGGTTTCAATCAGTGTTTCGCGAAAAGCCTGCACCATATTGAAGGTGCCGGTGACGTTGACCGCCATAGTCTTGTCCCAATTTGCAGCAGCTTTTTCGTCAGTTAATTTCCCACGAATAAGTATCCCAGCGTTATTCACAAGGCAGTCAACCGCGCCGAATTTTTCCGCGACAGCCGCGGCAAACGTGTTGGCCCCGTCACGATCCGAAATATCCAGCGCAAAAGCGTGGTCTTTGGTCATGCCAATCGAAAGGGCCGCTTCGATGGCGTTTGTTTCGACCAGGTCCACGATGATCACTTCGGCCCCGGCGCCAGCCATGCCCTCGGCAATAGCCCTACCATTGCCCTGACCGCCTCCGGTCACAACGATCCGTTTGCCCGTCAATAGTCCGGTCGTACTCATGTCTCGGCCCTTTCCTGCGCTGCGATCATCTGCTTCAAATCACGCTTCATGATTTTTCCGCTGTAATTAATCGGCATCTCTTCGTAGGGCAAAAAGATGAACCGTTTTGGCACCTTGTACCCAGAGAGATGCTGTTTAGCGAAGGCTGTCAATTCTGCAGCCGAGGCGTTTTTCCCGTCGTGGAGCACGATGACACCTGTCACCTCTTCGCCCCAGGCATCGCTCGGCAGGCCGATAATGCCTGCTTCGCGAACTGCGGTGTGACGCTGCAACACTTGTTCGACTTCCTGCGAATAGACGTTGAGCCCGCCAGTCTTAACCATGTCCTTCAACCGGTCATGAAACTGAACAAAGCCGCCAGCGTCCATAGCGCCCATATCGCCGGTGCGCAGCCAGCCATTATGGAACGTCGCCTTGGTGGCATCGGGGTTGTTGTAATAGCCCTTCATGACCGTTGGCCCGCGCACCGCGATCTCTCCGACTTCGCCCATATCCGCGTCGCTCAGATCTGCGCGCAGGATTTTGATCTGCGAATTGACAAAAGCGCGCCCAATGCTGTCGGGAGCCTTCTCGTAATCCTTTTCCTTCAGGACGCTGACGATCACACCGGCCTCCGTTAGACCGTATTGGAAATAGATGTCCACGCCTGGGATGGCTTCGTGCATCCGTTCCCGGTCATTTCGCGATAGTGTCGCGCCGCCCACATACCAACGCCGGAACGACGACAGGTCTGCAGTCTTGGTTTTCGGATGGCCAAAGACCTCACGCGCCATCGACGGCGGCATAAAGGCATTTGTGACCCGGTATTTCTCTATCGTGTCGATCATGGTCTCGACCGTATATTTCGGCATGATCGTTGCGGTCGCGCCAAGATAAAGATGTGGCAACAACCAGCAATTCAGTGCCGCAGCGTGATGAAGCGGGGTCGCCAACAAAGTGTTGTCATCCTCATGCATCCGCGTGTCGATGACTTCGTTCAGCGTGTTCCAAAAGATATTCTCATGGGTCAGCATCGCGCCCTTGGAGCGCCCCGTTGTGCCACCCGTATAAAGAATTCCCTGCACGCGGCTTGGATGAACGGACACGTCCGGTCGCTGCGAACTCGCCCCCTCAACTAAGCCGTCAAGGTCACCGGTGCGTAGGTTGACGATTTCCGGGACCATGCCTTCGGGCGGGCCAATGTCATGCTGAGCTTCGCCAAGGAACATCAGTTTCGGGGCGCAGTCTTCGACGGTCGATTCAATATCGGCGGCGGTCAGGCGGTAGTTCATCGGCACGGCGCAACAATCCGCCTTGGTAATTCCGACATAGAGCATTACCCAGTCGATCCCCGATCCCAGCAGCATGGCGACATTGTCACCCTTTGCCAAACCCCGGGCGCGCAAAGTGTTCGCGACACGGTTCGTCATCTCATCAAGCTCGGCATAGGAGACCTTTCGGTCCCCCTCGATCAACGCGACCTTATCGGGAAATCGGGCCGCGTTATGAGAGACCTGATCCCCTAGAACCATCGACATCGCTGTCATCTTTGCTCCTCCCGGCCTCTGCGGCCTTACTTGTAAGACAGGATTGGCGTGCCCGAATCCACTGTATCACCTTCCGCAATCAAGATCTGCTCGACCACACCGGCGCCGTCCGCCTCGATATTGATCTCCATTTTCATGGACTCGAGGATGGCGACCACGTCACCGAAGTCGATCTCATCTCCGACACTGGCCTCGATCTTGAAGATCGTCCCTGCCATCGTCGCATCTATCGTTTGTGCCATTTTTTAGC